>DIQY01000068.1:0-5106 GCA_002424295.1 Ruminococcaceae bacterium UBA5450
CTTCTGCAGTTCTCCACTGGATTTTAGGTCGGTAATGGTATCATTTACAAGCTTTGCAAGATCATCGTTTCCTTTTTTCGTTGCAACGCCGTAATCCTGTGGCGCATAGGTATCGTCAAGGATTTCTGTCTTATCATCTATATAACCATTGAGGATCGATTTATCAACCGAGAAAACATCAATCCTGCCGGAATCCAATGCAGCCTTAATTTCAGGATAAGTCGCAAACTCGGAGAATTTCAGTGTAATTCCCTGTTGCTTTGCCTGATCTTCCAAAGCACTACGGCTGGTTGCAGACTGCGCAACACCGATTGTCTTTCCATTCATATCTTTAAGGCTCTTGATTCCGCTGTCTTTTTTCACCAAAAATCCAACGGCATCTGTCATATAAGGGTCAGAGAAATCGTACTGCTGTTTACGGTCATCCGTAATGGTAAAAGTTGCAATTACCATATCGATATCGCCTTTATCCAAAAGCGGGCCGCGGGTTTTTGCATTGACAGTTGTAAACTCAACCTTGGAAGTATCTCCGTCAAAAATTTTACCGGAAATCACTTTTGCCAGATCGTCTTCAAAGCCTTCATATTCATTTGTTGTTGTATTTAAAAGACTGTATTTCGGAATATCTGCTTTTACACCGACCTTTAATGTACCAGATGCTTTGATTTTTTCGACTGCAGCACCCGCACTCGTAGAAGAATCTGCTGCTTTAGAAGATACTGCTGTAGAAGAAGCACTTGTACCTCCGCACCCTGCTAAAGCTGCCATTATCGCTGCCGCCATTACCGCTGCTGCAGCCTTTTTCATAAATTTCATCACGTTTTTCCTCCTTACAAAATTTGTGCTTTTTGGCACAAAACAAATTAATATCTGAAAATTGATCCGAAATCGGATAAATCTCAGTGCAAAATTTTACTCAGGAACACCTGTGCCCTTGGATTTTTCGGGTGATCAAAAAATTCATTCGGATTGCCTTCTTCAAGGATGGTTCCATCCGCTACAAACATCACTCGGTCTGCCACCTGACGGGCAAATCCCATTTCATGCGTAACGCAGACCATTGTAATATTTTCTTTAGAAAGGCTAACCATAACATCCAGCACTTCCTGCACCATTTCAGGGTCCAATGCGCTGGTGGGTTCATCAAATAAAATCATCGGCTTATTCATAGCCAGTGCCCGCGCAATCGCAACACGCTGCTGCTGCCCGCCGGAAAGGTTCTGCGGATATTCATTTGCCTTGGATTCCATCCCGACACGTTTCAGGTACCGCATTCCTTCTTTTTCCGCAGCATCTTTTGGAATCATCTGCAACTTAATTGGTGCCAATGTCACATTCTGCAAAGCCGTCATATGCGGATACAAATTGAATTGCTGAAATACCATGGCGGAAGTATCCCGCACCATCTGCAAATGATTCTTTTTTGTTAAAGGAACCTCATTGATCAAAACTTCTCCGGAAGAAGGTTCTTCCAAATAATTCATCATTCGAATCAACGTGCTCTTGCCAGCTCCGGAAGGTCCAAGGATTACCACTTTTTCTCCTTCCTGAATTGTCAGATTAATATCATGCAGCACTTCGTTTTTTCCATAACTCTTGCTGATATGCTTCATCTCAATCATTTTTTTCTACCCCTTTTCCGAGATCTTAATCTAAAATAAAAAACGCCGCGCTCCTTTCCTAAAAAAGAAGCGCGGCGTCATTGCCACAAAATTAAGTTCTCAAAAATTCAATAATATAAAGATAAATTTTTTGAGTTCTGCTATAGTATATCAGTTTTTAATAAATTCGTCAATCTGAAAAATGCAATTTTTAAAACAAATTTCTCCAAATATTAAGCGTTTTTGCCTAAATTTTTTATTAATAATAAATAATTTGAATTTTATTTCATTAATATATTCATTTTTAAGCTTAAATCAGAAACTAATTTTCTGATTGTGAATAAAAAAAGGCGCGCAAAGCGCGTCTTTCAAAAAGGGAGGAGAAATGATTTGGAAAAATGTTACTGCAATCTCAAAGCGGGTGTGCAGGCCGCTTTGAATATTTTTAGTATACAAAAAGAATATGGATAACTTTTAAAAGGTTTATGAAAGAATCGTGAAGTTTTCACTATTTTTCCATGAACAAACGATTCTTGACTTTTTGCGAATTCTCAGCTATTCTAAAAACGAAAGTTTTTTGGATTTTTTTGTTTTGGAGGCTCTTTTAATATGCTGGATCAGGAATTTGAACGGCTTTATCTGCGGTTGCGCGCTACTTATTATCGGCGAATGGTCAACCGCATTGGTACCAGAGAAGGAAGCCTCAGTGCAACAGAGTCTTTCTGTGTTGAAATCATTTATTTGCTTGGTACCCCTACTGTTAGTAAATTCGCACAATTTTTAAACATTTCTCTACCGAATGCAGCCTACAAAATTAATCGTCTGATTGATAAGGGCTATGTTGAAAAAAAAATATCCTCTGAAGACCACCGGGAAATTTATTTAATGGTAACGCCAAAATTTTCAAATTATTATGGTTTAAAAAATATAGATATTGCAAAGATGATGGAAAATATTCACGAAAAATTTTCCAAACAGGAAATTGAACAATTAGAATCCATGGTTAAAAAAATCTGCAAAGAATGTTTTCCGGATTTTAAGCTTTCTTCCTCTAGAAACTGATTTTAAAAGTCGAAACAACATTTTTGGTTGTTCCGGCTTTTCTCTATTTTGATGGGGATTTTAATGAATCTAATTTAAGGAGGCAATTAAATGAAAGATTATTTTGAACTGTTGGCAGCCTTTTTCCGCATTGGCGCATTTACATTTGGCGGAGGCTATGCAATGCTCCCCATGCTGGAACGAGAACTGATTCTAAAGCATAAGTGGAGTACCATGGAAGAACTGATGGACTATTTTGCCGTTGGTCAATGTACTCCCGGCACAATTGCTGTTAATACTGCCTCCTTTATCGGATACAAACGCAAAAAAGTCCCTGGTGCAATCATCGCTACGCTTGGAGTGATTCTTCCCAGTTTGATCATCATAATAATATTGGCAGCAATTTTACAGCAAGTCAGCGATTATCCGGTCGTTCAGAGCGCTTTTCGCGGAATCAGCGCCGCAGTTGCCGCTTTAATTGTTCAGTCCGTTTGGGGAATGGGAAAAAGCGGTGTTAAAAATCTGCTCGGTGTTATCTTGATGATTCTTTCCTTTTATTTTATCTTTTTCTTAAAAGTCAATCCTGTATGGATCGTTTTAGGAGCTGGGGGTATGGGAGCATTTGCTTATTCTGAAATTGGAAAAAAGAGCTTAAAAAAGCTTTTGACTCCTTTTCGTAAGGAGGAATTCAAATGATTTATTTGCAGCTTTGTATCGAATTCTTTAAAACGGGTCTTTTTTCGGTTGGGGGAGGACTTGCCACTCTCCCCTTCCTTTATGCTATGGCTGAGCATTATCCATGGTTTACAAAAGCAGAATTAACTCAAATGATCGCGGTCTCCGAATCTACGCCTGGTCCACTAGGTGTGAACATGGCAACTTACGTAGGAATGAAAACTGCCGGGCCTTTGGGTGGAATTCTCGCTACCTTTTCTTTGGTACTTCCTGGACTAATTATTATTATTCTAATTGCACGCGCACTAGAAAAATTTCAGAAAAATCAACTGGTACAAAATGTTTTTAGTGGTCTGCGTCCTGCAGTAGTCGGAATGATTGCTTTCTCTGCAACATCCGTCCTCGAAAACGCATTTTTTCTTGCTGGTACAGATTTTTCATCATTTTCTTTAGGAACGCTCGACTGGCGAAATATTATTTTGTTTTTTGTTTTGCTTTTTGCTGTATTTAAATGGAAAAAGCATCCGATCCTATATATCGCTATTGGTGCTATCGTTGGGATTGTATTTCAATTTTAAAAATCAAAAAAGCTGCGTTCTCCGGCTCTTCCTTACCCATTTCCTTAATTAACTGTTTTCGTACAAAGACAGTACCATCTATCCAAAATCATCTCAATAAACAACACTGTTCGCGTGATACAGGAATCAAAATGAGTCCTTGAATGCCTTTATATTTCTATCCTGATTTTACTTCATTTCTTAATCCAATCTAATTTATATTACTTTAAATAAAAAAGCGGCCTAACAGAGAAGGATGAAATCATCTGTTAGGCCGCTTTTTTAGCGCAATACCAAGCGCCAAAACTATTTATAGAGGAGCGAAAACTATATTGAGTTGTTGTCTATTGAAAATGTGTTTATTTAAGGAATGCGCCAAACATTACACTACCGATAATCAGCACAATACCGCCACCGAGACGAGAGGACAACTGCGCATATGCAATCAATCCCATACGGTCTGCAGCACCCAAAACTGCTAAGTCGCCGCTGCCGCCACGGTTTGCCATGCAAAGGCCAGCCGTAATTGCAGAATCGATCGGATAGAATCCTACCCAATAGCCAACTAGTGCAGAACCAATAATTGCACCAATAACAATCAGCAATGCAATTACCATATTGCTCGGAGTAATTGCTGCAATCAAATCATTGATATTGGTATCAACCGCAACACCGACCATGATAATTAAAATCAAATTCTTTGTAAAGAAATTCTGCAAAGTCTTGCAGGCAGCACGAATATTATTCGGAACAATTCCGGTTGCCGCAACAATTGCTACAAAGATAATCATGTAAGCAAATTGATGAATCGGAGCACCACCGATAGTAGGCAAAATCACCTTTGCAAACAAAAGGCCAAGTGCATAAAATGCGAGTCCCAAAAGGAATGCGCCGCCAAGATCTTTCATGGAAGGCTTAACATCCTTATCTTCTGTTGCAAAGTTTCCACCCTTGCGCATCAATTCAGCTTTATCCCCTGATCCCCCTGTCCAAGTCGTTTTTTTCGTACCGAGCTTTTTAAGAAGAGCACCGGAAATAATGGCAAAAACGTTTGCAATTGTTAGAATGGTAATCGCAAATGTATAATAATTTGCCGCAGGATCTCCAGTAACCGTTTGATAGATTTGGCTTAACGGAACCGCACCTGCTCCGTTACCGCCGCCCATAATTGGGAGCATATACTTAATTAGTACATTAATCGGGTTTACTCCAAAAATCAATCCTCCGAGAAC
>DIQY01000068.1:5354-8301 GCA_002424295.1 Ruminococcaceae bacterium UBA5450
GCAAAAGAGCGGATCAGCATTTTACGATCCAAAGCAAGAACAGAACCAACAATCAAGAAAACAATGAAGAAAGAAAGAAAATCGGATTTATCCATTAAAGTGTTAATTCCTTTTGCGTATTTATCCGGAATCACTTTATAAGTAAACAAAAATGCGGATACGATGTAAGTCATGACAATTCCGCCGCCAATATAGGTGTTCCAGAACGGAATTCTTTCACCAATTTCATCGCAAACAATCCCAATGCTCAACATCAGGACGAAACAACCAGAAAGATCTGCAGAAAGAGCACCGGTATATTCCGCTGCAAATACAATGCCGACAATTGCTAAAGCTAGCCACCATGGTAACCCCATTGGCTTTACAGGCGCTAGAAACCTTTTTTTGTACTCTGACATAATTTTTCCTCCATATTTCTTTTCCGTGGAAGTCTAAAATTTTGCTCTATTTTACACAACCACCGAATTTAGCCTTTTCAATCCTCTTACTCAAAATAAATTTTGCTTCTCTAAAATACCCTTAATCCTTAAATTCGAATGGCTTTACTTCTCGAACAACATCCAAAATGGAACCGTCGCGGGCTTCCAGAATTCCTACTACTTTGTCTTTAAACTGCACTTGTTCAGGAGTTCCGACAATCGCATAAGCTTTATCCCTTAACTCCTCAATTGTACAGAACGGCAGATGAGAATTCTTATAAGCTTCTATTAAATCTTGCCGTTTTGGATTGATTGCAATGCCATAATCTGTTACCACAATGTCTACATCTTCTCCTGGAGTCACCACTGTGACCACCTGATCGCAAACAGTTGGGATTCTGCCGCGAATCAGCGGTGCAACAATGATGGAACATTTAGAACCAGCGGCAGTATCCGGATGGCCTCCGGGTGCTCCACGCAATACACCATTAGAACCTGTAACCACATTTACATTAAAGTTTACATCAACTTCTAGTGCACCTAAGATTACAAAATCCAACCGATTGACAAAAGCACCTTTATTCATCGGATTTGCATAAGCCGAAGTAGAAATCTCGTAGTGATTTGCATCATTTTTAAGCGATTCGATCGAACCCAAATCAAAATCCTGCGCATCTACAATGTTTCGTACCAAACCGGCTTCCAGTAAATCACAGATTGGTTTCGTAATGCCACCGATTGCAAAACTCATATGGATATTTTTCTCTTCCATAATCGGACGAAGCATCGTATTGACTGCCAAAGAAGCACCGCCGGCACCTGTCTGAAAAGAAAATCCATCTTTAAAATAGGGAGATTCTGCGATCAGCTGTGTGCAATAATGGGCCATATTTAACTCTCGTACATCTTTCGTCATACGCACTGCGTTGCTGACAATTTTATTCGGATCACCGATACAATCCACTTTGCAAACATAATCTACATCTGTCATAGAAATGCTCGCCGGATAATTCGGAAATGGCACCATACAATCCGTAACGACTACAACACGATCTGCATATTTTGCATCTACCATCGCATAAGACAAGACGCCGCAATCGCTTTTTCCTCCAACACCGCGCGCATTGCCATATTCATCCGAAGTAGGAGCACCAATAAAGGCAATATCAATATGAACGTCGCCTTCTTCGATTGCTCGCACACGGCCTCCATGAGACCGTATGATGGCCGGATTCTTGAGCTTTCCGTGAGAAATTGCTTCACCGATTTTGCCGCGGACCCCAGAAGTCTGGATTCCAGTGACAACTCCCTCTTCGATTAGCTCTGCAACCGGGTCATGAGCAGAACCAAGAGAACTTGCACAGATGGTAATATCCTTTATCCCCATCTTTGCGACTTCTTCCATTACCATATTGACAATTTTGTCTCCATCGCGAAAATGATGATGAAAGGAAAGTACCATTCCATCATGGATTTTACACTTTACAAGCGCCTCATGAATGCTGGAGACCATCTTGGATCGAGTCGGATCAATATAATTATGTACACAGGGACCGGCTTTTTGATAGGTATCTTCGCTGCGGGCAAAGGAGCCAGAAAATACTTTCTTTCCATATTGTTTCAAAAGCTCGTCAGGAATTTCTCTGCCAACTTGATTCTTCATTTTACAGTTCCCCCTCATACACACCTGCGGCCTTTGCCAAAGACAGAGTCCGCTTTGAGCCATCGTAGAATGCGATATCGATCATCTTTCCATCGACTGTAAAAACGCCAATTCCTTTTGCACGTTTTTCGTCGATCTCACGCACAACTTTTTCTGCAAAAATAATTTCTTTTTCGGACGGTGTGAAAATCCGATGCACAGTCTCTATCTGACGAGGATTAATGATGGATTTTCCGTCAAAGCCCATCTGCTTAATCATCAGGACTTCTTTTGCAAATCCTTCCATATCGTCAAGATTCGTAAATACGGTATCAAAACATTGCTTACCGGCAGCGCGTGCTGCAACAATCATGCTTTGACGTGCACCTGCAAATTCAACTCCGGTTCCGGTAATGACCGTCTGCAAATCCTTGCTGTAATCTCCTCCGGAAAGGGCAATTCCAAATAAACGCTCGCTGGAATTGCAAATTTCATAGGCGTTCATGACTCCTTTTGCGGATTCCAGTGCAGCCATCAGCAAAGTGCGTCCCACGGGAACCTCAAATTCCTTTTCGGCAGCTTCTACAGCCGCTTCGACACGATGGACATCTTCTGCTGTTTCTGTTTTGGAAATACGAATGACATCCGCTCCGCCTGCAACACAAACGCGGACATCTTCCTGCCAATGCGGGGTCTCCAATCCATTAATCCGAACAACCCTTTCCACTCCACGATAGTCGATTTCCTTTAACGCATGATAAAGGGAATACCGAGCGGCATCCTTCTGATTTTCAGCTACTGCGTCTTCCAGATCCAGCATAATCGAATCCGGTTTGTAAATATAAGGATCTTTAATCAAATTGGGTTTCTGACAATTTAAAAACAT
>DIQY01000068.1:8492-8651 GCA_002424295.1 Ruminococcaceae bacterium UBA5450
GGGTTTCTGACAATTTAAAAACATCATGGTTCTTCTTAACCGTTTCAGATTTGGATTTCTCATTTGATTGCCCCTCCCCATGGAAGATTATCGGTCTGGTCATTCGCACGAAAAACAGCACACTCTACACGTGCTTTTAACGTACAATCCAATGCACCA
>DIQY01000068.1:8851-9073 GCA_002424295.1 Ruminococcaceae bacterium UBA5450
TTTAACGTACAATCCAATGCACCACGATCTACTACGGTAATTTTTACATTGCTGACACCCAGTCGTTTTAAAGTTTCCAATACGGCTGCACGAATCTGATTTCCAAATTGATGGATGACTGTGCTGTCAAGGGAAAAATCAATCTTTCCGTTGCCAGGTTCCACGGTTACCTGCGCATCACTCGATTCCAATGTTCCAGCGATGGCTGACTTTTTAATGTCC
>DIQY01000068.1:9367-9577 GCA_002424295.1 Ruminococcaceae bacterium UBA5450
AATTATAAGATTTATGTTATAGTTGAGGCAGCTTAAAAAGGAGGAATAATCGATATGAACGACCGGCAACTAGAATATATGCTGGCGATTGTAAAAGAGGGCAATATCAGCCATGCGGCGGATAAGCTGCGAGTCTCACAGCCCTCCCTCAGCCAGATGATTAAACAGATCGAAAACAATATTGGCACACAGATTTTTAAGCGCTATTCC
>DIQY01000020.1 GCA_002424295.1 Ruminococcaceae bacterium UBA5450
ACCATTACAATTCTAGAAATAGTGGACAACCCCTATTTTAGCAGTATAGAGTGTAGAGGTTATGCCTGCATGTAAAGTGATTCACTTTACACTAAATCAGAAAGGACCTCTTATATTAGAAAGGTCTTCCCTTTTACTCGTAAAAATGAGAGATGGAAGAACAAGCGAAAAGCCGGGATCGAAATGCAATTTTTCCTCCACATCAGCCCCTAAAATCACAAAAATTTGGGATTGAAATAATTATGTTAACTTTATTACAAAATGGTTACAAGCAAATTCTTACATAATGCACAGAAAGTAAATCCAATAAATCCCATTTTAACCACTTTTCTTGAAGAAAAAGGAACTCTTTCGACTGGAAACGGGGGGGTACCTTTGTACATAATGCTCAAATTCAGAACTTTTTGAAATTTGACAATGAGCATTTTTATTCGTATCATGAAACCCATAAACCTGTTAAGCAGTTGGTAAGCTATCAGAAAAGGGTGATTAGATAATGCTGAAACCAATCAAGATGATTGCTGCGCTGAGTGCGGCACTGATAATATCAGGAACGGCGATGGCCGGTACGGTATTCGCGACAACTCACAATGCGGTCGTTACTGTGAATGGCCAAAGCACAACCCTCCGAATGCTGCAAAACGGAGAGACTCAGTCCATTCTACAGATGGCCGGCGTAGAACTTGGCCCAATGGATCGCGTAGACCGCGAGACGAACACAAGCGGCGACATTCTTTTGAATGTAATAACTGGGCGGGCTGTGAGTGTGCAGGACGGAAATAAATTTTCTTCTTTGGTGGTCAACGATGGAGCTACGGTAGAAGAGGTTTTGAATCAGTTGGGAGCGGATCCGATTGGCGAGTCCGATACGGTCACTCCTGGATTGCAAGAAAAAGTTCAGGACGATATGCAGATCACCGTCGAAAGACGCCAGCATGTTTCAGTTTCCGTTGACGGTGAGACAAAAGATATTTTGGTTTTGAAAAATGAAACCGCGGTACAGGCACTTCGTGAAGCAGGCATCGATCTTGGAAAAGATGATGAGTTGAATTTACCTTCCAATAAGCCTCTCGAAGAAAATGCACAAGTTGTTGTAAACCGGATTACATATCAGGAAGCCACCGAGACAAAAGCGTTAGACTTTACGACCTCGGAACAAGAGGACGCAAGTTTAACGAAGGGAACCAGACAGGTTCAAACGGCAGGTCAGAAAGGCGAGGCCTCGGTAGTGGTCCGTACCAAGTATGTAAATGGGCAACAGGATTCCCAACAGGAACTGTCCTCTACCATGACCAAACAGCCGGTGAATGAAGTGGTTCTTGTAGGAACGAAAGTGCAGGCTTCTCAGCCGACACAAAGCACTTCTTATTCCGGAACCTCAGGGGGCAATACCATTGCAGGACTCTCCTATTCAAGAGTGATCAGCGGCGTATGTACCGCTTATACAAACGATGGAATATGCAGCACCGGAGTTCCGACGATGGTTGGACGGGTCGCAGTTAACCCAGCAGTGATCCCATATGGCACGCGGATGTATATTACTTCTGCAGACGGCAGCTATGTTTACGGTTATGCAGTGGCCGCAGATACCGGTGGATTTGTTTCTAACGGAAGCGGCGTAATGATTGACCTTTATATGAATACGATGGGTGACTGCACTAGCTTTGGCCGCAGATCGATGAACATCTATTTTCTCAATTAAATCACAGGCAGTAAGGCTTTGATAAAAAGCTTTACTGCCCTTTTTATTAGTCTATCATAATATCAAAGGGACAGATTTGTCCCATGGAGAATAGAATTACAATAAAAAGATAAAAAACCTATTGCAGATTCAGAACATTTGTGCTAATATAAGAATCAAGAGTTTGAACAAATGTTTGAGGTGAAAAATGAAAATGTCTATATTTTTTGGCGGGATTTTGTTTTTGATATCATTGCGGTTGGCGCTGCATTATCATCCAAAGGGAAAAGTAGAACGGTTGATGATCGGGATGGTAGCTGCTATGTCTCTTTTGGCGTTCGCTTTTGGAGAGGGAAACTTTCTGTATTTTTTGATAGAAGGGACTATCTCAGGGGTAGTAATTCTTTGCGCCAGAAAGATTTTGAGAAACGAGGCTAAAATGCGTATGCACCGCTACTGCATCGAGCAGTATACAAAACAGGAGAAAACCAGACAGGCGCGCGTTGCTGTGCGCAGCAGGATGCAGGAAGATCGGGTTGCAGCGGCATATTTTGGGGGCCATTCCGAATTGACCTTTTTTGGACGCTGTGCCTAAAATGCATTTGCACGCAATGGTGATTTGAGCATAGACTGAGGGTGCGGGAGGCAGCTGCCTTTTCCCCCGCTTATTATAGATGAGAGCTCAGCTTTTGTACGGTGATTGGTACGAAGGCTGGGCTTTCTCATTTAGCGGATTGTCCTGATAGTCCTTCCTTTTTGGGGAAAGATGGTGTATGATAAAAAGACAAATGCAGTAAAATTTTGGAGGAATCGAACCATGCTGATAGCACCATCTATTTTATCGGCTGATTTTGCAAAATTAGGAGAAGAAGTCGAAGCAATTACCAAAGGCGGAGCGGATTGGATTCATATTGATGTGATGGATGGACACTTTGTGCCGAATATCACAATCGGGCCATGTGTTGTGGGGGCGATCCGTTCTCATACGAATTTACACTTTGATACACACTTGATGATTGATCATCCTGAGCAATATGTACCGCAGTTTTTAAAATCCGGAAGTGACCGGATCTGTTTTCATTTGGAAGCGACAGAAGATCCGGCAGCAGTTTTGGCAAAAATTCATGAAGGCGGCGCAAAAACTGGGATTGCTTTAAAGCCCGGTACCCCGGTAGAAAAAGTGTATCCCTATTTGAGTAAGACCGATATGGTGTTGGTCATGACAGTGGAGCCCGGCTTTGGCGGACAGAAGTTCATGGCAGATATGATGGACAAGGTAAAAGCAATTAAAGAAAAATGTCCGCAGATGTTGGTTCAAATTGATGGCGGGGTCAATTTGGAAACCATTGGGGCCGCAGCACGTGCCGGTGTGGATGTTTGCGTGGCGGGAACTGCAGTCTTTGGGAAAACAGATTATGCAGTTGCTATTCATGAATTAAAGGAGAAAGCGCGCGAAGCACTTCAAAAATAATAAAAAGCCGTTCTTTTCTGGGAAAAGAACGGCTTTTTTATTTGTTCATCTTTTGCACTGTATTTTATCGATCAAAAAAGCTCCTTGCAGAGAAGCAAGGAGCTTTTTGTAATTTAATATTTTGTGTTTTTGAAAAGCGCATCTGCGGCGGCTTTATCTGAAATGGTTCCTTTTGCGTAGAGAACGGTGCCGCTGATCCTTGAAAGCCGTAGTAAAGATCGCCGCCCTGAGCAGTCATCGTGGTGTATGTATCGGAATTTGTCTCTTTAATTTCCAACCCGGCGCGGGAAGAATAAGCATCTCGCATCTGTGAATAAAAATCCTTTGCGTCACTTTCTTCTTTAAACTGAACGAAAGCCATTTGCAGAGAAGGATCACTTTGCTGTGCGCCGGCTAGGTAAGCATCCAGCTTGGAGGAAGACGAAATGTCTTGGCTGTTCACGGTATATCCAACCGATTTTGCCGCTGATTGGACCTCATCAGATGAGAGTGCTGTTCGTGCGGAACCACATCCGCTGAAAAGAAGAACTGCCGATAGAAAAAGCGGAGCCGCAATCTTAAAAAATGACTTTTTGATCATTGAGAAACCTCCAAGTTTTTTAAAATGAAATCCGAAAATCTAAAAAGAATAATTTTATTTTATTCTTTTTTCAGCTGAAATGCAAGATAAGAGGAGCTTTTCAGATGAATTCAAAAAGATTTGTCCGAATCGACATTTATTTCCAGATCATGTAAACAAAAATTCGGCATAGCAGGGAAAATATTGCAGATACTAGTTCCTGTAATAACCACAAACATTTCTTTTTCGATTTTGAAAAAGATTAATAGGAGGTAATCGTCGGTGAAAGCAACAGGAATTGTAAGAAGAATTGATGATCTGGGACGGGTGGTAATCCCAAAGGAAATCCGGCGGACGCTGCGGATTCGAGAGGGGGACGCATTGGAAATCTATACAGATAACACCGGTGGCGTAATCTTTCGCAAATATTCTCCAATAGGAGATCTTTCTCAGACGGCAGATCAATATGCCGAGGTTCTGTTTCAGACTTCTGGACATCCGGTCCTCATCTGTGACAGAGATCATGTGGTGGCGGCAGCGGGTGTTTCCCGCAGAGAGTTTTTGGAGCGCCGCGTTTCTGCAGAACTGGAGGACTGCATGCAGAACCGCCGCCCCTATCTTTCACAGTCAAAAGAGGGGATCCGCCCAGTGGAAGGGATGGACTATCACGCGGATACTGTATGTCCGATTCTTGTTCAGAGTGATGTGAATGGCGCAGTGGTACTTTTGGGAGGAGAGACTCCTGCGGATGATACAGAGAAAAAGCTAACGCAGACCGTAGCGGCGCTCCTTGCAAAACAGATGGAAGCGTAAAGAAAAGGAGAAAAAAACCTGTTGTGCAGGAGAAATTATTAAAAACATGGATTTTCTAAGGCGGAATGCCTTTTCAAGGGTAAAAAAGCCTTGCTTTTTAAAGAAGGCTGTGCTATACTCAAAACGTAATATTTTGTAGGATGAAAGAGTGGGGCGACCCGCTCTTTTGTTTGCATTAGAGGTGTATCACTTGGCAGCAAAGAAAAAAGGCGGTATTGCACAGCAAGTTCGTAGTTTTATAGAACCTTATGCCCGCGAGTTAGGACTGACTGTCTGGGATGTTCGGTATTTAAAAGAGGGAGCAGATTGGTTCCTGCGTATCTTTATCGATAAAAAAGGCGGCGTTTCGATTGATGACTGCGTTGACCTGACCCATGCGATCAATGATCCTTTGGATGAATTGGACCCGGTATCCGAGGCTTATACGTTGGAAGTGTGTTCCCCGGGAATTGACCGAGAGCTGACTCGCCCCGAGCATTTTGCAGCTTATCTGGGAGAACCGGTTCGCGTGCGTCTCTTTCATGCATTGCCTTCGGGGGAGAGAGAACTTTCCGGAATCTTAAAAAAATTCGGAGATGAAAATGTAACCCTGCAGCTTTCGGATGATACCGATTTTATATTTTCCAAAAAAGATGCTTCATGGGTGAAGCTCGACGATGACGCTATTGGAGGGAACTAAAGCATGAATAACGAGATCATGGAGGCTTTGAAAATTTTAGAAAAAGAACGGGGCCTCCCCATGGATTATATGCTGGATCGAATCGAAAAGGCAATTACCACAGCATGTAAAAATAGCTATGGCAACGAGAACGCGAAAGCGGTTCTTGATGAAAAAAGCGGCGAGTTTAAGGTAACTCTGCGTAAGACCGTTGTAGAAAACGTAGAGCAGCCAGGCACCCAGATCACATTGGAAAAAGCACGTGCAGTGGACCCTACAGTGGGAATCGGCGATGAAGTAGAAGTTTCTGTTAAAACAAAGGAATTTGGAAGAATTGCCGCCCAGACTGCCCGGAATATTATTCGGCAGGGAATCCGAGACGGAGAGCGCGGTCAAATGCTGCAGGAATTCCAGTCAAAGCGGCAGGAGCTTGTTACGGCTTTGGTAGACCGGGTGGATCCCCGCTCCGGAGGAGTCTCTCTGCGGATTGGCCGCAGTGAAGCGAATCTTCCCCGCAGTGAGATGGTCGGAAATGAGCAGTTCCGTGAAGGCGAGCACATTAAAGTGTATGTGGTGGATGTTCGTGATACGGAACGTGGGCCGCGGGCGATCCTTTCCCGCACACACCCGGATCTT
>DIQY01000122.1:0-6865 GCA_002424295.1 Ruminococcaceae bacterium UBA5450
GTGAATCGTGTAGGAAAATGTGAAGGTACGGTTACCAGAAGTAAATTTTGGAGCAAACCAACCAACTTCAATCTGATTCCCCGATTTGTGCAGATAGCAGGAGTTTTGCGGCCCTGTTACATTTTCAGGATCAATGTCACCGATGTTCCGGTATTCAATCCCGCTATCCTCATCAAATACACTGTTTAGCGTGATTGAATCAGCAGAAATCCCATTGCTTCCGGCCATATCGAATGTCCGGTAAAAATTGGAATATGCTTTGCTGCGCTCTGTTACATTGAGCGCCCACTTTTCTGTGACAAGAAGATCTCCATTTGATTGTGCCTGTGCATCAATCGTCATCTGCGTAACGGTTTGGCTGCCGCTGCTGCTTGCAGAGGCGGAAATAGTGCTGCCCCAAAACAGAGAGCAAATTAAACTAA
The DNA here is from genome assembly GCA_002424295.1 of Ruminococcaceae bacterium UBA5450. Classification (GTDB taxonomy): domain Bacteria; phylum Bacillota; class Clostridia; order Oscillospirales; family Acutalibacteraceae; genus Caproicibacterium. Next base: position 423 of record DIQY01000122.1, read on the forward strand.
AGAGTAAAAAACTGAGAAGAGAAATTTTTGAAAATTTTCTTTTCATTTTTATCATATTAAAATTTCACCTGCGGTGTTTCGCGCTCTTCATCTGAAACTTCATAATACGGACGGGAATGAAAATGGAAAATGGAAGCGATCAAATTGCTGGGGAATTGTATGGTGAATTCGTTATAGCGCATGACGGTATCGTTATAGAACTGGCGGGAAATAGCAATCTTGCTTTCAATATCTTCGAGTTGTTTTTGAAGAGAAAGGAAGTTCTGATTTGCTTTCAGATCCGGATATTGTTCTGCCGTAGCAAACAGATTAACGATCGCATGGGAAAGCTGATTGTTTGCATCCATCAGTTCCTGCGGATTTTTGGCACTGCCGGCAGCGGCGCGCCATTTTACAACTTCTTCCAAAGTCCCTTTTTCGTGAGCGGCATAGCCTTTTACGGTTTCTACCAAGTTTGGAATCAGATCAAATCGCTTTTTTAGCTGAACATCTACCTGACTCCAGCCATTGTCTACTCGGACGTTTAATTTTACGAGGCGGTTATATGTTCCTGCGAACCAAAAAATCAGGATCAGAATGATAACACCAATAATAATCCAATACATAGAGATTCCTCCTTTTTAATAAAAAATCAGATAGGCTTAGTTGGACATTCGATAACAAAGGGTCATTAGACTGTCGTTTAAATGAACATTTTCCACCACAACATCCGGATAGCGCATTGCTATATCGTAATGGCTGAAGTTCCAAAAATTGCGGATTCCAACTTTGTAAAGATAGTCGACGTTTTTCTGGGCAAAACCACGGGGAATACAGAGTACGGCTACATCAGGATGTTCTTCCTGATAGAAGCTTTCAAAAGTTTCCGTCATACGAATGGGAAGACCATCGGCGATTTTCCCGACTTTCAGGGGATCATTGTCAAAAATCCCGATCAGCTGAAATCCCATTGCCTCAAAAGACATATGGCTGGCGATGGCTCTGCCAAGATTCCCGGCACCAAAGAGGACTGCTTTATAGCAGTGGTCAAGACCTAGAATCTGGCGAATTTCAGAGCAGAGCTGATCTACCATATATCCGTAACCCTGCTGGCCAAATCCACCGAAGCAGTTAAGATCCTGACGAATCTGGCTGGCGGTGAGTCCCAGACGCTTTGATAATTCCGTCGAAGAGATCCGGGTGGCGCCCTCTTTCTGCAGTTGGCGCAGAAAACGGTAATAGCGCGGTAGGCGCCGGATCACCGACATTGATACATTTTCACGTTTCGGCATGAGCTTTATTTCCTCCTTGCAACAATCGTTGCTAAACATCTTTGTGTTTTCTCGAAGAATTCCCCGTGTTGACTCTGTACTTTTGGACAGTGTGTAATGTAAAAGGAAATCTCCGGTTAATATTTTTCTTCCAATTCTAATTAGGAACACCTTTTTTAAAGTTTCGACCCCAAAAGATGGCGAGAGCAAAATTGAAATTGTTTTGTTCTCCTTTTTAATGAGCGCTGAATGATATCATTCTTTGGAGGGATTTCCGATCCTGAGCTTCATGGGTTTTGAAAATTCATCGCCCTAATTTTTAACACCTTTTGCCGCAAAACAGAAAACACAGCATGCTTTTTTGGAGGAACACTATCTGTCAGTTTGCCCAGCCAGGAGGATTTCTATTTTTATTTAAAAGAATCCAAGGCTACAAAGTTGAGAGCAAAACGGCAAAATTTAAAAAAGCATCTAAAATAAAGCATCTAAAATGGTTTTCCCTCTGGGCAGGGACGAATATTCGCGCTGCAAAAAAATTTTATTTTTTAAGTGATCTTTTAGTGCCGGCGGAGAGACCGAAAAATCATGATTTTGGTTATCCGGTCATCAAAAATAAGATTATGAAAGATGATCCTTTCTGCAAGGGAATCTTCTGTAATGTTTACCTCCTGGTGTTTCGACAGAATAGACCCCTTTACTTTATTTATAATAACATATTATCTAATAAATTTATGCAGTTGTCAATGAATTAACACCGAGAAAACAAGGAAAAAAGGAAACTCTTTTCCTTCTCTTGCACAGAGCGGGAGGGAATGTTATAATAAAGCGATTCCTATAAGATGATTTGTTTTTTGAATGGGTCGGTTTTTTTAGGACAGACTATCAGCTGGGAGGCGAATCTGTCTTGAAAAATAAAAGGCCTTATGCGTTAATGGATACGGATTCTCCAGAAAAAGAAGAGGACGAAGAACGCCGGGACGAGATCAGCGAAAGCGGAAGTGTTACAGCGGGAAAACCAGGGCATCGAATCCATTGTCTGACTATTATCGGCCAGATTGAAGGACATTTTATCTTAGGAAGTCAGAATAAAACCACAAAATACGAGCATGTGATTCCACAGTTGGTCGCGATCGAGGAAGCACCGGATATAGACGGCCTGCTGATTATTCTCAATACGGTCGGCGGAGATGTCGAGGCCGGGCTTGCACTGGCTGAGCTAGTTTCTGGAATGAAAAAACCAACGGTCAGTTTGGTGCTTGGCGGGGGACATTCTATTGGGGTTCCATTGGCAGTTGCTGCAAAGCATAGTTTTATTGCACCAAGCGCTACCATGACGATTCATCCGGTTCGCATGAACGGCACATTGCTCGGAGTGCCGCAGACATTGGAATATTTTCAGCGTATGCAGGAGAGAATTACACATTTTGTGGTGGAAAACAGCAAAATTAGTGAAAAGCGTTTTATGGAACTCTCAATGAACACAGAAGAACTGGTTATGGATGTAGGAACCATTTTAGACGGTCCCGATGCGGTACGAGAGGGGCTCATTGATTCTCTTGGAAGTTTGTCGGATGCGTTGGACTGTCTTTATGGGATGATCGACAAGAGACAAAAGAAAATAGTTAGACCAAGAAATAAAGAAAAAAAATGAGGCGTTTTTACGCCTTACATAAGTGGAGGTAACTTATGAGTATTCTGCAGGCAATTATTTTAGGAATTGTTCAAGGTGCAACAGAGTTTTTGCCGGTTTCCAGCAGCGGGCATCTCTCTCTGGCACAACATATGATGGGCCTTTCGATGCCGGGTCTTTTCTTTGATGTTATGCTGCATTTAGGCACATTGATTGCAGTGATATTTGTTTATCGAAATTTGATTCTTCGACTTTTGAGGGAATTGGTCAGAGTGGTACAGGATCTGGTACATAGAGAGTTTCACTGGAAACAGATGAGCCCTGATCGTCGTTTGCTGCTGATGTTGATTATTGGCCTTTTGCCGTTATTTCTCTTGCTCCTGCCGGTTCCTGGAACCGGTCATTCTATTAAAGACTATGCAGATATATTCTCCGAAGACAGCGACATTTTGGTTGAAGGCTTTTCTTTCCTTGGCACCAGCGTACTTCTGTACTTTGGAATACAGATGAATCGAAAAGTCCGTCCAATCATGAGAGACAGCAGAACGCTGCCCGGGGGACGCAGACAGTATAATCCCGTAGACGCGCTTTGTGTTGGCTTGGGGCAGGTAGTTGCAGCGGTATTTCCGGGGCTTTCCCGTTCCGGGACGACGCTAAGTGTTGGTTTGATGCGCGGCATTAACAAACAATCTGCTTTGGATTACTCATTTGTTATGGGCATTCCTGCTATTTTAGCAGCAGTCCTTTTAGAGACAAAAGATGCAATCGTACAGGGAACCGGCGGCATTGGATTTGGCGCGATCATCTGTGGATTACTTTCGGCAATGATTGTCGGATTTCTTGCAATCAAACTGCTCAAGTGGATTGTTTCTTCCAATAAATTAGCAATCTTTGTCGTTTATACCGGGATCCTCGGCGTCTTAACCATTATTATTGGAATTATTGAGCATGTGACTGGATTCAATCTTTTTTCTCATATGCCACTTTAAAATATTTTTTGTTATCCGTTACATAAAAAAGGAGCTTCAAAAGTGTCTCAGAAGAAAACAACAAAAAGATCGGCAACTTCCGGCACTAAAAGATCCTCTGCACCGAGGAGCAGAAAGCCTGCTTCTAAAGGGAGGACAAATCGGTCTGCACCGGCTTCAGAACCGGTACGGCGCCGAAATAAACAAGCGGCTGCAGTGCTCTTGTTTTCGATTGCAGTTCTGTTAGTCTGCATGATTATTTTGCCTGGTGCCTTTTTCTGGAATTGGATTCATAATGCACTCGGCGGACTTTTTGGAAACTGCGCGATCCTTTGGCCTGCATTGCTTCTTTATATTGCAATCGTAACCTCTATGGATCGGGAAGATGTCCGTTTAAGCGGCAGAGTTTGGCTAATGGTCATTATTATCACTCTGTTTTGTTCGGCAGTCTATTCTTTTGGCAGTCACAGCGGTACTGCTACTGTAAAAGAGTTTGGCAGTCAGCTGACAGCACTTTACAGCATGGGAGTTGATAGGCAGGGCGCAGGCTTATTCAGCGGCCTTCTCGGAATTCCTGTCTGTGCAGCGCTTGATTATGCTGGTGCGCGTATTTTCTTTGTTCTTGCTATTTTTGTGGGGTTGATGCTGCTTACCGGCACCACATTGATTAAATTCATTCGAACTCTTACAAAGCCGGTGGAGAAGGCTGCGGAAGCGGTCAACACGGTTCGGGAAAATCGGCAGGGAGAGATTATCCGCAGCACCGATATTGATGTGCCGCTGGATGATGGAATGCCGCAGCACCCGGTTCGCTCCAAGGCGGTTAAGACTTCTGAGGAAATTCCTGCAGAAGCAACTAAAAATGATAAATTAGAGAGGCTAAAAGAAGCGGTCAATACTTCTGTTTTTGGACAAGATAAAAAGCTTGAGACTCCGGATTCGAAAACGGGTTCCGAGGGAATTCCGGTGCAAATGATGCTGGAAACGCCGGCTCATGCAGATGGCAGCGCAGAAGCAGCACAGGATTTTATAAAGCGGAAACGAAAGCTCGATCAGGAGCAAAAGGCGTTGGAGACTGCAGTCAATGGAACCACCACGCCGATGGATATTTCTGTTCATCAAGCAGAAGATTCGGAAGGATATCATGTTCCTCCGATTTCTATGCTGAATGTAACCAAAGAGCCTGATCAGCAGAATGTGACAAGTGAACTTCAACAGAATGGGCAGAAGCTGATTTCTGTTCTGAAAAGTTTCGGCGTTTCGGCAAAAATTGTGGATATCAGCAGAGGCCCTTGCGTTACTCGCTATGAACTGCAGCCGGCAGCCGGAGTTAAGATCAGTAAAATCACAAATCTTTCTGATGATATTGCGATGAATCTGGCGGCTTCAGGCGTTCGTATCGAAGCACCGATTCCTGGGAAAGCTGCTGTTGGAATTGAAGTGCCAAATAAGCAGAAGTCGATTGTGCGCATGCGCGATCTGGTGGAGTCAAATGCTTTTGTTTCGGCTAAAAGCTTCTTAACGGTCTGTCTGGGAAGAAATATTGCAGGAGAAGTTACTGTGACCGATCTTGCGAAGATGCCGCATCTTCTGATTGCCGGTACCACTGGCTCCGGTAAATCAGTTTGCCTTAATTCTTTTATTATCAGTCTGCTTTATAAATCCACGCCGGAAGAAGTCCGCTTTTTAATGATCGATCCAAAAGTTGTGGAACTTTCTATTTATAATGGAATCCCGCAGCTGCTTGTCCCGGTCGTGACCGATCCCCGTAAAGCGGCAGGCGCTTTGGGCTGGGCAGTAACAGAAATGCTCAAGCGCTATAAGATTTTTGCCGAATATAATGTGCGTGATTTAAAATCCTATAATGCACTTGCAAAATCCTGCAATTACCAGACAGAAGACGGCCTTCCGATGGAGCACATGCCCCAAATCGTTATCTTTATTGAGGAGTTGGCAGATTTAATGATGGCTGCTCCAAATGAAGTGGAAGATAGTATCTGCCGCTTGGCACAGATGGCGCGTGCCGCCGGAATGCATCTGGTTATTGCGACACAGCGTCCGAGTGTAGATGTGGTTACCGGTTTAATTAAAGCGAACATTCCGAGTAGAATTGCACTCTCCGTTTCCAGCCAGGTGGATTCCCGTACAATTATTGATATCGGCGGCGCTGAAAAGCTTTTGGGCAACGGCGATATGCTCTTTTCACCCGTTGGAACGCAAAAGCCGATTCGAGTGCAGGGCGCCTTTGTCAGTGACAGCGAAATTGAAAGTATTGTAGAATATATTAAAAAGAGCGGCGAAGGCGAATATGACCAGAAGATCGCCGATGAGATCGAAAAAAATGCTGTTGCCGAAAAGGGCAGCAATTCTGCATCGGAATCAGACAGCGATCAGGATCCTATGATGGAAGACGCGATCAAATGTGTTGTAGAGGCTGGACAAGCCAGCACCAGCCTTTTGCAGCGGCGTCTGCGGCTCGGCTATGCGAGAGCGGGACGCTTGATTGACAACATGGAGCAGATGGGCGTTGTTGGCCCGCATGAAGGCTCCAAACCGCGTAAGGTGCTGATTACTTATCAGCAGTGGCTGGAACGC
>DIQY01000122.1:7036-7162 GCA_002424295.1 Ruminococcaceae bacterium UBA5450
TATCAGCAGTGGCTGGAACGCAGTATGCAGAAGGGGGATGCTCCGGAACAAAAGCCGGAAGAAGCCTCCTCTAAAGAAAATTCATAAAAGAAGCAGGGCTATGCTTTTTTCGCATTTTTAGTTTTT
>DIQY01000122.1:7241-7466 GCA_002424295.1 Ruminococcaceae bacterium UBA5450
CGGAACAGCAATTATTTCCAGAGTGCTGGAAAGTTGCGGTTATCGGGTGGCGATTCTTGCGCAGCCGGATTGGCATAGTCTGCGGGATTTTCAGCGCTTTGGTCATCCAAAATTAGGATTCCTTGTGAATGCCGGAAATCTGGATAGTATGGTGGCACATTATACGGTGGCGAAACGTCCGCGGCGAATGGATGCTTATTCTCCGGGAAATCAAACCGGAAAAAG
>DIQY01000122.1:7647-7834 GCA_002424295.1 Ruminococcaceae bacterium UBA5450
TCCGGGAAATCAAACCGGAAAAAGACCGGACCGCGCGGTTACGGTTTATAGCCGTTGTATCCGGAAAGCCTATCCTGATGCACCGATCATTCTTGGTGGGCTGGAAGCTTCTTTAAGAAGATTTGCGCATTACGATTACTGGGATGATTCGATCCATCCCAGTATTCTTGTGGAAAGCGGAGCGGAC
>DIQY01000122.1:7956-17610 GCA_002424295.1 Ruminococcaceae bacterium UBA5450
AGAAGATTTGCTCATTATGATTATTGGGATGATTCGATTCATCCCAGCATTCTTGTGGAAAGCGGAGCGGACCTTCTGACTTTTGGAATGGGAGAACGCTCGGTTAAAGAAGTTGCGCAGAGACTTCAAAATGGGCAGAAAGCTTCGGAGATTCGGGATGTTCGGGGAACCTGTTATTTGATTCCCACGAAGGAATATGAGCCCGGCCCGGCAGTCGACTGCCCCAGCTTTGAACAGGTACAGAAATCAAAAAAGGAATATGCGGTTTCCTGCCGAAAACAACAGGATGAGCAGGATGCTTTTCGCGGGAGAAGAGTCCTGCAAAAGCACGGCAGCATGCTTTTGGTGCAGAACCCGCCCGCATTACCGCTTTCTCAAAAAGAACTGGATGCGGTCTATGAGCTGCCATATATGCGCACTTATCACCCGATGTATGAAAAAGAAGGCGGAGTCCCGGCTATTCAGGAAGTGGAGTTTTCCATTACACAGAACCGCGGTTGTTTTGGTGCCTGCAATTTCTGTTCTCTTGCATTCCATCAGGGGAGATATGTGACCTCCCGCAGTGAAGAAAGTATTTTAAAAGAAGCAAAACTTCTGACAACCCTGCCGAATTTTAAAGGTTATATTCATGATGTCGGCGGGCCTACTGCAAACTTTCGTCATCCTTCGTGCCTGAAACAGGAGAAAGATGGTCTTTGCCCAGGCCCTAAAAAATGTCTGGCGCCAACCCCATGTCCGGCTTTGCAGGTCGATCATAGTGAATATTTGGACATTCTCCGAAAAATTCGTGCTTTGCCGAAAGTAAAAAAGGTGTTTATTCGTTCTGGAATCCGATTCGATTATTTGATGGCAGACCCGGATGATTCCTTTTTCCGGGAGCTTGTCAAATATCATGTCAGCGGACAGCTTAAGGTAGCGCCGGAACACTGTGTGCCCGAAGTGCTGGATGCTATGGGAAAGCCTCACATTGAGTCTTTTTTGCGCTTTCAGAAGAAATATTTTGCATTGTGCCGGGAATATGGAAAAGAGCAGTATCTGGTTCCGTATATGATGAGTTCGCACCCCGGAAGCACTTTAAAAGATGCTGTGGAACTGGCATTGTTTCTTAAAAAACAGCATTTGCGCCCGGAACAGGTGCAGGATTTTTATCCGACGCCGGGAACGATCGCAACCTGCATGTACTATACGGGGCTTAATCCATGGACAATGAAACCGGTCTATGTAACAAAAAATCCGAAGGAAAAGGCAATGCAGAGAGCACTGCTTCAGTATTTTGAACCGCATTTGCAGCGAGAAGTGATTGCAGCGCTGAAAGCAGCGGGACGTCCGGATTTAATTGGAGACGGCTCGCAGTTTCTTGTTCGTCCAACGCCTGAAATGCGGCGTGAACAAGCAATGAAAAAAGCAGAAAACAATCGGGAAAGCGACGAGAATGAGTCCCGCAGCTTTTTTAAACACCAATCTCAGACCAAAAGGACAAATGGAAAGAGAGGACATCACCATTATGAGAATCGTAAGCATTGACCGCTTTGAGGGAGCACTGGCAATTTGTGAAGATCAAGATGGGCGCTTTTTTGCATTGGAATCGGCAGAACTGCCGAAAGGAGCAGTGGAAGGGAGCGTTTTGCGGATTGATGATCAAGAGGGAACGCTTTGTATCGATGAAGAGGAAACAGCTCGCCGCCGCTCAAAGAATCACAAAATGGAAGACAAGCTTTTTCGGTGAAAGATTGACAGATTCTAATTGATAAGATAAAATACAAGCAGACCAAAAGGGGAATGCGGTTAAAATCCGCAACAGCTCACTCTACTGTAAGGGGCAACGAAAATCCGAAAGCAGTCACTGCCAAAAGCGGGAAGACCGGATTAGTAGGCATTTGGCCCAAAAGTCAGGATATCTTTTTGGTTAAAAATAAAAAGCAAATTATTCGGTGAGGAAATTGGTTGCATAAAAGAAAAAGAAAAGATCCTTCCAGCTGAAATGATCGGAGGGCTTTGTATCCTTTTATTTGCGGCCGTAAAAGGCTGCTTTTTTATTTTTTAAGAACAACAAAGGGGAAGAGAATCGATATGAAAAAACGGATTGCCAGCCTATTCTGTGCGATTGCCTTTTTATTTGTATTTGTCGTACAGCCTGCGGTAGCTCAGGAGCCAGTACAAACAGCAGGGATTACGGTAACTCTGAGAGTAGAAGGCTATGGAAACACAGAAGTGCAGCCGGTTAAGGTGACGCTGCCTGCAACTTATCAATCCTTTAGCGACTACGGCCTTAATATTAGTCAGGACCCCGGCTATGATACGCCGCTGCATGTGCTTGCGCAGTACTGTAAAGACGAGTATGGTGCGGACAAGGATGCGATGTCTGCCCTTATTAATGTAACGGCAGGCGGATTTCTGAATGATTTTTGTAATGATAAGGATAATTGGCCAACTGATGTTTATTGGATGTATGGTGTCAATCAGGACTCCTGTCCTTCTGACAGCAAAGGGACGGGCTATACAGCCGCGTCATGCCCAATTAAAAATGGAGATACCGTTGTATTCTATGCCAGCTGGTATTCTTCTTTTGAACCGAGCAATTATGCTTATTTTAATGAGACGGAAGCTGCAGCGACGATTGATCAGCCGCTGACTCTTACCTTGCTTGGAAAAGGAAATATGGCGGCTCAAAGTACGGCAGCCGCTATTAATGGGGCAAGTCTCCTCCTTTATGATCAGAATGGACAGGCACTTCCCAGCGGTGATTATACCCTTTCTTCTGCTAACACAGGAGCAGACGGAAAAGATTCCATTACTTTTCATAAAGCCGGTACTTATTTTATTAGTGCAGAGAGACAAAGTACTCTATGGTACGACAGTAAGGGGAACTATGCCTATAATATCAGCAATCCAAGCTGCAAAGTAACCGTTACTCAAAATCAACCGGAAAGTTCTTCTTCGTCTTCTTCCTCTCAGATTTCTTCTTCTGAGGAGTCTTCACAAATTTCCTCTTCGTCGGTTTCTTCTAATAGTTCCAGTTCCGGTTCATCAGGGGAAACACCGGCAGTCCTTTCTTCCCAATGGCCGCAGCATCTTGGAAATGCGCAGAATAATGCTGCCACTTTGGCCTCCACTCCTGTCGATGGAAAGCTGCTTTGGAAAAGTCAATGCAAGAATCCAAATTCGTGGGGTGGTTATGCAGGTTCGCCGCTTTTAGTCAATGACCAGATTTATGTGGCGCGGGACAATGAAGTTCAGATTTTGAATGCTTCTACTGGAGCAATTGAGAAATCACAGGGGCTGGTTTCTTCTCTGGGGTATTATTCTTATCCTACTTACGGCAACGGAAAACTGTTTGTTCCTTTGGGGAATGGGCAGATTGAAGTTTTGAATGCTTCTACCTTGGAACCTCTTTTTATCACGGAATTGATGACGGATGGTTCCGGCAATCCAAAATACCAGGGGCTGTCTCCAGTTTACTATAATGAGGCAGACGATATGTTTTATGTGGGGTTGACCGATGCTTCAAGCAGCGGCACTTTTGCAGCATATTCGGCAGAAGATACGGACAGCACAAAAGGGACGGAAACGATTTCGCCCAAATGGACATACGGGACCGGCAGCTATTATGGAGCCGGTGCAGTAAAGATTGATAACCGCATCTATTTTTGCGGGGACGACGGAGTCCTTGTTTCGGCTGATGCAAAAACGGGAAGCGACCAGTCTACCTGTCAGCTTGGAAAAGTCCGTACTTCTCTGGTTTCTGCGCAGGGATTCCTTTGGACTGCTACGGATGACGGCGTGCTTTATAAAGTAACGCCAGGGGAAAATCCCCAAATTGCAGGCTCCGTATCACTGCCTGCCAGTGCAAAAGTAAGTCCGATTGTGGTTGGCGGAAAAGTTTTTGTAGCGGGCGGTACATATGGACAAGCTGGCTATCTAAAAGCGTTTGATATGGATAATTTATCAGAGACCGCTTCACAGATGCTGGAAGATGGTGCCTGCTATGGAATGCTGGCGGCACCGGATGCTGTTTCCAATGAAATGTGTATTTATTTGACACAGAATAATAATCCCGGTGAATTATATTTGGCACGGTTAAAGGGGAATTCTTTTACATTTTCGACTTTGTATCAACCGGCGGATTCTGAGCAAAATTATTGCATGAGCATCGTTGCGGCTGACAATAACGGGACTCTTTATTACGGAAACGATTCAGGAGTACTGTTTGCAATTACGAAAAATGAAAATCCGCAGCCACCAACTCCAGAATCATCTTCTTCCCCTGCTTCTTCCAATCCTACTTTCTCAGAACAAAATGGGGAAAGTTCTTCACAAGGTTCGGAGAATGGAAATCAGGATGTCAGCAGCGATCAGAATGGTTCTGGGACCGAAACCACTAATCAGGAAACTACAGAAGAAACGCCGATTGGAACGATTTGGAAAGCACTTAACGGTCAAAATGGAGAGACTGACGATGAGAATACTCTAACCGATTCGATCGCGCAGAAAGTCCGTGAAGCAGGACAAAATGGGCAGACATTACTTTCTATTGCCAAAAAAGACGGAGAGCTTTCTTCTCAGACCTTTTCAGAACTGAAAAAGTATCCGAATCTGCGCCTTTCAGTAGATGCAGGCAATTATGCAGTCAGCTTTTTGGGGCAGGATGTGCTCGATCTCACAAAAGGACTGCGGCTTGGGATTACGGTTCTTTCGGATGGGGAAACAAAGGCAAAGCTTCCGGATAATATGGGCAACCATCTGATTATCCGTTTTGCAGACAGTGGAAAGCTTCCGGCTAAAACAACGGTGGTTTATCGTCTGCCGGAGTCCATGCAAAATGAGACCACCATTTATGTCTATCGTTTAACTGATGATAAGGACCCACAGTTCCTACAGCAGGCAGTCGTTGATAATAAATGTGTGATGTTTACTACGGAATATGGTGGAGAATATCTTTTTACAACAGCAAAACTGGGGACTGCAGCAGCTGATTTGAAAGCAGGGGATGGTTCCAACCAACTTTCTCAGGGAACTGACAATTCCGTTGCTTTTCAGATCCCGGTGTGGGCCTACGTCACTTTTGTAGTTGGAATTCTTGCGATTGTTGGAGTCGTGATTTATTTAGTTCATTGGAAGAACCGAAAAGAGGAGTAAAAGTTTGAAAAGTCGTTTTGGTGTTTTCATTGTTTGTCTTTTAAGCATCCTTCTTTTTTCAGGCTGTTCTAAGGAAAAAATAACGGCGTCTCAAGTCCCTTCCGACGTGGTATCTTCACAGGTTTCTTCGGAAGAACTGCAGCAGGGATCAATTCCATCGGAATTACTGCCTGGAGGGGTATCAGAAGAATCTTCTTCCGATGAGACACAGGTTTCTTCTGATGAGACTCAGAAGAATGAGAGTACGGTATCTGCACAAAAGGGACAAGTGATTTCCGAAAACGGGGCGGCAGCAAAAGTCGGAAATAATGAGGCTGATGTTGGCGAGACACAGACGCAGGAAAATCATGATGTTCCTGCGCAGCAGATTACAGTTTCTTTTACCATTGATTCTTCTACCGCTGCAGCAAAGGGAAAAAGTGGACCGGCTTTTTCTTCATCTGTGACATTAAGTCCCGGCGCTACGGCTCTGGATGCACTGATGGCTTCCGGTATTTCTGCAGATGTTTCGGGAGACTATGTTTCTGGGATTGGCAATCTATACGAGAAGGACTGCGGTTCCATGAGCGGCTGGCTTTATGCAGTTAACGGTCATGCTCCCAATGTGGGCTGCGGCAGTTACGCTCTCAATAACGGCGATTCTGTGCTCTTTATTTATACTTGCAACATGGGAAAAGACGTAGGATATGGAATTGGTTAAAAAGGATTGAATTTAAAACATGAAACGAGCTTCCCTTTTGCGTGTTTTTGAGGCAGCGGCCGTTATTTTGCTGCCGATAGCGTTGGTGGGTTCGGCGTTTTTAGAGGCGGAAGCAGCTGCTGCGCTCAGTCTTTTGTGCGTAGGATTGGCGCTGACGCCTTTTCTTTTATCATTTGAAAATAAAAAACCGCGTCCGAGAGATTTGGTCCCAATTGCAGTGATGAGCGTGATTGCGGCTTTAGGAAGAACGCTTTTTTCAGCGATTCCAAGCTTTCAGCCTGCGAGTGCAATTATTCTGATCACGGCGATTGTGTTCGGCCAAGATGCCGGATTTTTAACCGGTGCTTTGACAGCACTTTCAAGTAATCTGCTTTTAGGGCAGGGACCGTGGACTCCATGGCAAATGTATGCATGGGGAATGATCGGCTTTTTTGGAGGCCTGTTTTACCGAGCAGGCTTTTTTCGAAAGCGCTTTTTTTTGCTTCTTTTTGGATTTATCAGCGGAATCCTTTTTGGATGGTTTATGGATTTATGGTACGTTCTCGGATTTATTCGCCCCGTAAATCTTGCCGCCTTTTTAGCGGCTTTTGCTTCCAGTGCGTGGATGGATCTTGTTCACGGGATTTCTACCGTGTTATTTCTTTTGCTTTTGGAAAAGCCATGGGGCAAAAAGCTGTATCGGATTCGGGAAAAATATGGGATTGGGCCGGAGGTAAAAGAAAAATGAAAGAAGAACCTATTTTTTCTACACTGCATCCCGGCTTGCTTTTCTTTTATTCTCTGACGACCGCCATCTTTGCAATGTGCAGTCTGAATCCGCTCTACCTTGGAATCAGCTTAATGGCAGCACTGCTGTCATATTCTTTTTATTTTGGTGCAAAAAGAGCTTTGCGCATTTTTATAGAGGCCCTTCCAGTGGCTTTCGTTTTTGCTGCTTTTAATGTGTTTTTTAATCATCGCGGAAAAACGATTCTGTGTCGTTTGTTTGGGTCTGCAATCACGCTGGAATCGTTCCTTTATGGGTTTTGCAGTGGGATTATGCTTTTAACGGTTCTAATGTGGTTTCGCTGCATGGATGTCCTTTTGACGACGCAGAAATTCTTGTATCTTTTTGGACGAAGGTTTCCAAATCTTGCCCTCCTTTTATGTATGACGCTGAGGCTTTTTCCAAAAACAGAAGAACGAATTCGCTGTATCCGTCAGGCGCGGCATAGTTTGGAATCTACGTCCGACCGCTTTGGAGATAAAATTAAAAATGGAATGCGCCATATTTCCTGTTTGCTCGAATGGTCGATGGAAGACGGCCTTGATACGGCTGATTCTATGAAAGCACGCGGTTATGGAACCATGGAGCGAACTTGCGGAGAAGAGTATTCGTTTACCGGGAAAGATTTTTTCTGGTTCATTGCTTTTTTGATCCTTACGTTTCTTTCTGCCTTTGCAGTTTTTGGGAAGAATTCTGTGATGCAGTATTTTCCACAGCTCCATTTTTCTGCGGATATTTGGTCCATTATTTTAGCAGCTTTTTATTTCACTTTTTTGGTTCTTCCGGTTTTATGGGAGGAAATCTCAGAAGTTCGGCTCTTTTGGGCGCAGAAAAAAATACAGAACAGAAGGAAAAGATCCTATGAATGAATTGGTCCAGCTTTCTCATTTTTCATTTTATTATCCAAAGCGAACATCTCCAGCGGTACGAGATGTGACGTTGACAATCAAAAGTGGTGAATTTTTTTTGCTCTGTGGTTCTTCCGGCTGCGGAAAGAGTACGCTTCTGCGCAGCCTAAAGCCTCAAATTACGCCGCATGGAGTAATAGAGGGAGAACGGACTTTTAAACTTTCCAAAAATTTTGATACCGATCAGACCGCTTCTGAGATAGGCTTTGTTTTTCAAGATCCGGAAAATCAAATTGTGACGGATACGGTTTCTCATGAATTGTCTTTCGGCTTGGAGAACTTAGGATTGCCTCCAGCTGAAATTCGGCAGCGAGTGGCAGAGACCGCTTTATTTTTGGGGATTGACCATTTGATTCAAAAACCGGTCAACGAGATCAGCGGCGGGGAAAAACAGCTTTTAAACCTGGCGGCGATTCTTGCAATGCGCCCAAAGTTGCTTTTGTTAGATGAACCGACGGCTCAGCTTGATCCGGTTGCAGCGAAACATTTTCTGGAGCTGCTTTTAAGAGTGAACCGCGAAATGGGAATTGCGGTGATGGTAAGTGAGCATTGTATGGAAGACTTACTGCCGATCTGTGATCAGGTTTGTTTGATGGAAAGGGGGGCACTTCATATGCCGCTGCCGCCAAGAGAGTTTGTACGCAATATTATGGAAAATTCTTCTCATCCATTTTGGGAGGCAATGCCGGCGGCTTCCAGAATTGCTGCCCAAAATGGTGCTTTAGATGAGAAAATACCGCTGACTGTGCGGGAGGGCAGAGTATTTTTGCAGAATTTTCCAGAAGGAGAAATTAAACTGCCGGTTTGTTTAAAGATGGATTCAATTTTTTCCTGTAAGGAGATATGGTTTCGTTATCGAAAAGAATTGCCGTTCGTGCTGCGCGGAGTTGATTTTTCGCTGCATAGTGGAAAAATCCATGCCCTTCTCGGGGGAAACGGTGCGGGGAAAAGCACTTTGTTTCAGCTGCTTTCCGGAGAACTTTTTCCGCAGAGAGGGAGTATCAAATGGAAACATCCGAAGCCTCGCACTGCTTTTCTATGGCAGGAACCGAAGGCAATGTTTAGCCGGGATACTGTAAGGGAAGAGCTTGTTTCACAAAACGGTGCATTAGAGCTGGGATTAAAGATGGGGCTGAAGCCGCTTTTTGAGCGCCACCCTTATGACTTGAGCGGGGGAGAACAGCAGCGGTTGGGCATTGCCCTGGTTCTCGGAATACAGCCGGATTTGCTGCTTTTAGATGAGCCCACAAAAGGGCTTGATCCATGGAATAAAAAACTTTTAGCAGAATTGCTTGATCGTTATCGTCAGCAGGGCGGAACCGTTTTGTTAACCACTCATGATGTAGAATTTGCTGCTCGTTTTTGTGATGAATGCAGCCTCCTTTTCGGAGGGCGGATTGTATCCAGCGCGCCGACGCGCACTTTCTTTTCCGCCAATGCACTTTATACAACAAATGCGGCACGGATTATGAATGGAAAAATCAAAAATGGACTTTTGTGTGAAGATGTTGGACAGGGGCTGAAAACGTATAAAAATCAGTTGTAATAAAGCTTTCCGCGTTGATTTTTTAGAAGGCATCTATTATACTGGTGGTATCTATTTTAGGAGGAAAATCTGTGATTGGAATTATTGGAGCGATGGAGCTGGAAGTTCAAGAAATTCGCTCGGAGATGAAAAATATCCATACGACTACGATTTTAGGGATTCATTATGATCAGGGGACGATAGAAAACGTTCCATGTGTGCTGGCGCGCTGCGGAGTTGGAAAGGTTGCAGCGGCGGCCTGTGCGCAGACGATGTTGCTCGAGTACCACCCGCAGCTGGTAATCAATGTAGGGGTTGCCGGTGGGATTGGAGAAGGAATTCAGATCGGCGATTTAGTGATTGCTCAAAAGCTGGTGCAGCATGATATGGATACGACGGCTGCAGGAGATCCGCCTGGATTTTTAAGTGGCCCGAATTTGATCTATCTGGAAACGGCAGAAAAAGTTCTTGAAACAGCGGTGAGTGTTTCTTCTCAGTTTTATCCTTCTCCGGTTCATTGTGGGATTATTGCTACCGGAGATCAATTTGTGGCAGATGGAGAACTGCGCAAAAAAATCTGTCGGCAGTTTGATGCAGTTGCCTGTGAGATGGAAGGCGG
>DIQY01000122.1:17785-18693 GCA_002424295.1 Ruminococcaceae bacterium UBA5450
GCACAGATTTGCTGGAATGGAAAAACGAATTTTCTGGTTTTGCGGGCAATTTCAGATAGTGCAGACCAAAAGGCTGTTATGGCGTTCCCGATGTTTGCACGTATGGCTGCAAATAGAATGTTTCAACTTTTGCCAAAGCTTTTGCCGGCCTTAGAAGGACTCTATCATTCTTAAAATTGAGCTTTTATAAAATAAAAAAGGCGGTATCATTTTCTATGATACCGCCTTCAAAAAATTCTTTATGGTTCATAATAACGGTAGACTGCAACTACGCGGCCGAGAATCCGGACTTCCTTCGAATAAATTGGGGAAAAATCAGGATTTTCAGGCTGCAGCCGCACACGATCCTTTTCTCGGAAAAAGCGTTTTACGGTTGCTTCGTCTTCAATTAACGCAACAACAATTTCTCCATCAGAAGCTGTTGGCGTCTGTACCGCAATGACAATATCTCCGTCTAAAATTCCCGCATTGATCATGCTTTCTCCGTGGACATTCAGTGCAAAATATTCGCTGCTTTTGTTCTTGGGAGAGTAGGAAACATAGCCTTCGTTTTCCTGTACGGCAAGAATCGGTTGTCCTGCAGCGACGCGGCCAATAATCGGCACCTGAATCGTGGGGGTTTCTCCCGCCATATGGATTGCGCGGTTAAGACCGGCGTCCCGGGTGATAAGCCCCAATCTTTCCAATGTCTTTAAATGTGCATGAACGCTGGAAGTAGACTTAAGTCCTGTTGCAATGCAGATTTCACGTACCGTAGGCGGAAGTCCGCTTTGTGTCCGTTTCTTTAAATAATCATAAACCTTTTGTTGGCTTTTAGTCAGCATGAGGGAACCCTCCTTTGTTTTCATTGCCATTATATCATGCTTTTCGACAGAACACAAACATTCGTTTGATGTATGTGCAGAATT
>DIQY01000015.1:0-2843 GCA_002424295.1 Ruminococcaceae bacterium UBA5450
TCAGGAAATCGAAGCAGCTCAGCTCCCGAAAACACTTCCTGATGTTGATATAGCAGTAATCAACGGCAACTATGCGATTCAGAATGGTTTAAAAACTTCGGATGCACTTGCAATGGAAAACGATAGCTCTGTTGCAGTTACGGATTATGCAAATGTTTTGGCAGTGCGTGAGGGAGACGAAAACCGTGAGGATTTGAAAGCGCTGTACGCAGCACTCACCAGTGAAGAAACGCAGCAGTATATCAAAGATACGTTTGGCGGTGGCGTTGTCCCGGTAACAAAATAATTTTTACGAGCTGTCAATGATGAGCTAAAAAGATTTATAAAATAAAAAGCACTCTTTGTATGAAACGGTTTACTTGCCGGATCATATTAAAGAGTGCTTTTTAATTATTTAATGATTGATTAGTGACTGGGTGTATAATTTCCATTGTTATCAAAGTCTTGTTTTGCAATAGAAACAGCACAGACTACAGCAAAAATGAGGGATAAAACTCCCCAGATGGTTAAATCTTTATACATTCCAGAAGCGCCGGCCAAAGCAACAATTCCTCCGATTGCGTACAGTATCGTTGAAGCAACTGCTCCGCCTTTAGAATTTTTTGCGGCAATGGTAACAATTCCGGCGACGATCAATAAAATACCAAGCAGCATCCCAGTTCCTCCGCTTGTATCGGTTCCTCCCGTAGCAAGTGCAGACCCAATTCCTACCGCGCAGCTCTGAAAAAAGATGACCAAGGACAAAGCAATAGAAATAATGCCAATTGTCAATTTAGCGGTTTTCATAAAACAATTCCTCTTTCCATTCACATAGTTTAAAATTATTTTAACCCCTAATTAGGAAAACTTCAACAATACATTCCATATTTTTCATAAATGACAATAGTTATGAGCTATGAGCTAAAAATAAAACATAAATTAAAAAAGGACTCAAAACGGTTATCAAAAATCGTTTTGAGTCCTTTTTGTTATGTTTCTTTAAAGGCAGTACAATCGTTTCAGATAAAAATCTTAAAACTTATTTGCCTGATAGCTTACCGGAATTTTGCCGTTCAAAGCATCAATAATGCACTGGCAGGCCATTGTGGTGCACTTGCGAACGCTCTGAATGGTAGTAGCAGAAGTATGCGGGGTAAGAACAACGTTATCGAGTGTTACCAGTGGATCGTTAAGCGGCAGCGGCTCTTTTTCGAAAACGTCAATGCCAGCTCCGGCAATCTTCTTCTCTTGCAGCGCACGGACCAAATCATCTTCTACAATGACATCACCGCGTGCGCAGTTGATAAAGAAAGCGGAAGGTTTCATCATGCAGAATTTATCATAGTTGATGCTATGAACAGTAGAAGGCATAGAAGGCATATGCAGGCTGACAAAATCAGCTTGTTTCAATACCTCATCCTGGCTCATCATTTCAATTGGAACCAACGGAGCCTTCGGCGGGAACGGATCATATCCGATTACTTTCATGCCAAAGCCTTGGCTTGCGATCTTTGCAACGATCTGACCAATACGGCCGCAGCCGAGAAGGCCAAGAGTTTGACCAGTAAGCTCCCAAGTGCCTTTCAAAGTATAGCGAACATTGAAATTACCTTTGCGCATCTCGGAATCAACATAGCGATAACGAACAGCACACATCATCATCATCAGAATTGTATGCTCTGCAACAGAAGTGGCATTTCCGCCAGGAGCCCAGCCTACCGGAATCTTTTTGCTGGAAGCATATTTCATGTCAATGTTGTCCAGACCGACGCCCTGCTTTGAAATGACCTTCAGATTTTTAGAAGCATCGATCATCTCTTTGGTCACTTTATCAACGCGGCAGTAAATCGCGTCTACCTGATTTTCTTTGATCAGTTTGATAAAGTCTTCTGTTTTAGAGCCATCTGGAGCAGTGATAACTTCACAGTCAGCATCCTCCATCATTTTGTGGCCGATGGGATCCATGGCCTTCAGAGAAAGAACCTTGTACTTCATAATACTACAATCCTCCTGAAAAATATTTTTATTTCTAATTGAAACATTATAATCTATTCTAATCAGTAAAATACAGAAAAGTACACAAACTGACGGAATCCTATGCGAATTTTTTAGAAATATTAAATTAATGAGAAAATCAGAACAAAATTCAATAAAATTTTTAGTACCTTTTAATTTATAAAATTTAGATAATTCCAATAAATATAAATTTTCTGTGTAAGAAAATTATAGCGCATTTAAGAGTAAAAAGTCAAGCAGTTTCCAAATCTTAGGAAATGCTTCAAAATTGGTAAATATTAGTAAAGATCAATCTTATCTTCAATTTTATTGATCACATAATAAGCAATTCTGTCTGCCGGCTTGATATAAATTTTACAGGAACGAATGGCTCCTTTGTGCTTGGATTTAAAATCATTTTTACAGCGGGCAATTATATCGGTGCAAGTATATTGTGTAGTTCCAAATTCCACATAGACTTCTGGGGCCAAGGCAGCGGTAGCTTGCTTTTTTGCTTTGCTGATCGTCTCTTTAGCAACGTTGAGCGCAGGTTCTGTTTTTTCAATTGCTTTTTGTGCCGCTTGTTTTGCTTTTTGTGCAGTTGGCTGCATCTTATCCTGTATCTCGGAAATACCTTCCTTTACGGAAGCGACGGTTGGCTCGGTTGCTTTTGAGATGTTTTTAGATACCTCGTTGATTGCTTTTACGGTATCATCTTTTGCTGCCTTTACTGCGGATTTAATTTTACTATTGTTCATAAGAATCATTCCTTTCTGTATTTTTCCAGAGCTTTTTGTGATTTGGGAAAGAGTTTCAGTATCAGTTTGTTCTTTTCATTGAGATATTATTTTAAAAGTTTATAAAAATAT
>DIQY01000015.1:2997-3396 GCA_002424295.1 Ruminococcaceae bacterium UBA5450
TATTTTAAAAGTTTATAAAAATATGAAAAAGTGCAGAAATTGGAAGGAATTTAGATCGATTGATACCAATTCAGGACCGGAGTCAGATTTTCTAAGCTAACTCGGTCACCGCCATGCAGCATCAAATCAAGCATATCCTCTTCATCAGGAGTTTTATCCTGTTTGGCAGAAAGCTTTTTTCCAACCCCTTTTGCCATGGCATTCATCATAAATTTATAAATACCATGCAGACGATTTAAATCAAATCCACCTTGTAGAGTAAAGAGCGGCAACGCTTGGGGAAGACGATTATGTTTTTTAACATCATCCATCTGCGAACCGCTTTTTCCCATCCCGACTGCACACACAGCACGAATTTTATACTTTTGGCGAGCCTCTGAATAGCCTTTGACCGAACCT
>DIQY01000022.1 GCA_002424295.1 Ruminococcaceae bacterium UBA5450
CAATAAGCATTTAGGATTTATTGAGCTAAACGATGGAAGCTGTTTTAAAGGAGTTCAAATTGTTTTTGAGGAAGACAAGCTTTCGAATTTTGAAGAGATTGCTAAAACAAACGTAGGAGCAGCACTTCGAGTAATCGGAGATTTCAAGCTGACCCCACAGGCAAAGCAGCCCTTTGAGATCCATGCGTCTCAAATCTTTGTTGAGGGGATTTCCACACCTGATTACCCATTACAGAAAAAACGTCATAGTCTGGAATATCTGCGTACAATCGCACATTTGCGCCCGAGGACAAATACTTTTTCTGCAGCATTTCGGGTGCGTTCCGCAGCAGCTTATGGAATTCATAAATTCTTTCAGGAAAATGGTTTTGTCTATGTGCATACGCCTTTGATTACGGGCAGCGATTGTGAGGGAGCCGGCGAAATGTTTCATGTAACGGCTCTTGATCTTAACAATCTTCCTAAAACGCCGGAGGGGAATGTTGATTACCATCAGGACTTTTTCGGAAAGCATACTTCTTTGACTGTATCCGGCCAGTTGGAAGCGGAATGTATGGCACTGGCTTTTGGAAAGGTTTACACGTTTGGCCCAACTTTTCGTGCTGAAAATTCTAATACAACGCGCCATGCGGCAGAATTTTGGATGATTGAACCGGAGATTGCTTTTGCAGATTTAAAAGAGGATCTGGATTTAGCAGAAGCGATGATGAAATCGGTTATCAAATATGTGATGGACACTTGCCCGCAGGATTTGGAATTCTTTAATCGGTTTGTAGATACACAGCTTTTAGATCGCCTAAAAAATGTAATTACGTCTGATTTTGTGAGAATTTCCTATAAAGACGCAGTCGAACTTCTGAAGAAACAGAATGATCAATTTGAATATCCGGTTTCTTGGGGAAGCGATCTGCAGACAGAACATGAGCGTTATCTGACGGAGCAAATTTTTAAAAAGCCTGTTTTTGTGACTGACTACCCAAAAGAAATCAAAGCTTTTTATATGCGGCTCAATGAGGACGGAAAAACGGTTGCAGCTTCTGATTTGTTGGTGCCCGGAATTGGCGAAATTATAGGAGGAAGTCAGAGAGAAGAGCGCCTTGATCTTCTTCTGGCACGAATGAAAGAACTGCATATGCAGGAATCAGATTATAATTGGTACTTGGATTTAAGGCGTTATGGTGGAGCAAAGCATGCTGGATTTGGTCTTGGATTTGAGCGGCTGATTATGTATCTTACAGGAATTCAGAACATTCGTGATGTGCTTCCTTTCCCAAGAACGGCAGGGTCTGCTGAATTTTAATCTGCATTTTTTAATGGCCTAATTGCCCATATTCTTTACATTTTTTTCTCAAACTATGGTTTAACTGCAGGATTTAAATTTTTTACTTGCATTTTCGAAAGAATTATTATACAATAATTTAGGTTTTCACAAAGTTACAATAGTTAAGAAAACGATGAGGGAGATGCTTTGATGGAATTTCAGTCAATGTCTAAGCAGGAGTTATCAGAGCTTTATAAAAACCTGATGGCAAAATATCAGAATTATCAGGATCAGCATTTGAATTTAAATATGGCACGCGGAAAGCCCAGCACTGCGCAACTGGATCTTTCTATGGAGATGCTGGATCTACTGAATTCCAAATCAAACATGAAAGCTTCCAGCGGAGAGGATTGCCGCAATTACGGCGTTGCAGACGGCTTGCCCGAAATGAGGAAACTTTTTGCCAACTTGCTTGGAATGGATGATCATAATATTATTATCGGGGGAAATTCCAGCCTGAATATGATGTTTGATGCGATTTCCTGCTGTATGACACATGGATTTCAAGGTTGCAAGCCGTGGAGCCAACAGGGACATTTAAAGTTTTTGTGCCCATCACCGGGATATGACCGTCATTTTGCAATCACAGAGTATTTTGGCTTTGAATTAATTTCAATTCCAATGCTTTCTACTGGCCCTGATATGGATGAAGTGGAGAAATGGGTATCGAACGACCCCACAGTCAAAGGAATTTGGTGCGTTCCGAAATATTCGAACCCGACCGGCATCACTTATAGTGATGAAACAGTGCGCCGTTTTGCTGCATTGAAACCTTCGGCTGATGATTTTCATATTTTTTGGGATAATGCCTATTGTGTGCATGATCTTACAGATACACCCGACCATTTGCTCAATCTTTGGCTCGAGTGCCGTAAATTGAATAGTGTCGATTTACCTATCTTTTTTGCATCTACGAGTAAGATTACTTTTCCAGGTGCAGGTGTAGCGGCAATCGCTGCCAGCGAAAAAAATCTGGAAGTTTTTAGAAAGCATTTTTCTTATCAGACAATTGGTCCTGATAAGCTGAATCAACTGCGTCATATTGCTTTCTTAAAAGATATTGACCATGTAAAACTACATATGAAAAAGCATCGTGCAATTCTGCAGCCTAAATTTGAAGCAGTCGAGGCTGCTTTCGATAAAGAACTTGCCGGAAAAGGAATTGCAGATTGGACCCATCCTAATGGAGGTTACTTCATCAGTCTTAATGTAATGGAAGGCTGTGCAAAAGAAGTTGTTTCTCTTTGTAAAAAAGCTGGAGTAATTTTGACAAATGCAGGAGCGACCTTCCCATATGGGAAAGATCCCAAGGACACAAATATTAGAGTAGCGCCATCGTTTCCACCGATTGAGGAACTGAAGACTGCTGCAGATTTGCTGTGCCTCTGCGTACAAATTGCAGCTTGCAGCAAATTACTAAAATCTGAATAAAATACATTTCTGCAAAACAGAAATGATCATAAAAAGTCGGAGACATCTTTTTGAGTCTCCGACTTTTTTAAGATGTGTATTTGAAATTGCAAAATAGAAGAATTGACTTTTTGAGAGAATTCCTATACAATAAATAATTGCTTTGTAATTTATTTTAATCTTTATTATGTGAGTCGTACAAATCAATGATGTAGGAGGATCAGGCGATATGAAACGAGTGAAAAAACCCATGTTTTTCATTGTCGCAATTCTCATCTTTCTCTTTACTTTTTCATCTGCTTTTGGCCTGTACAAATTAGATGGAGATACGTCAAAAACGTACATAAAAGGTGTTGGAGATATCCGATGGGGAATTGATATTAACGGCGGTGTAGAAGCTACTTTCTCTCCGGATACGGAAGGAACAACAGCGACAAAAGAGCAGATGGATTCTGCAAAATCTGTTATTGAAACCCGTTTAATCAAAAATAATATTACGGATTATGAGCTGTATGCCGACTACAATCATGAACGGATCATTGTTCGTTTTCCGTGGAAAAATGGAGAAGTTACATTTGATCCGGCAGAAGCGATCAATGAGCTTTCTGCAACAGCACAGTTGACTTTCCGAGAAGGAAATCAATATTCCAATCAGACTACGGATGACAACGGTAATATTGTTAAGACCGGCCCGACTGGCACAACGGCTTCCAGTATTCTGTTGGAAGGCAAAGACGTAAAATCTGCCAGTGCTGCAGTCCAGAATAATGAGTCTACCGGTAAACAGGAATATGTGGTTTCTCTGGAATTTACGGATGAAGGGGCCCAGAAATTTGCAGATGCAACGAAAAAAATAGCAAATGAAGGGTCTACGCTTTCCATCTGGATGGATGATACCATGATTTCTTATGCGAGTGTAGATAAAACGAAATATGGAGAAACTGGTATTACTGGTGGAAAAGCCGTTATTCAAGGTTCTTTTACAGCAAAAGAAGTTTCGACACTTGCGAATCAGATCAATTCCGGTGCTTTGCCGTTTAAACTGAATACGACCAGTTTTAGTACCGTCAGCCCAGTTTTGGGAACAACTTCTTTGCAGGCAATGTTGATTGCAGGAATTATCGGTTTTGTCGGGATTTGCCTGTTTATGTTATTTGTATTTCGTTTGCCCGGCGTTGTTGCCATTATTTCTCTATGCGGTCAGATCGCACTTTGTTTTGCAGCCGTATCGGGATATTTCCCATTTGTTAACAGCTTTACTCTGACGTTACCCGGCATTGCAGGTATTATTCTTTCCATCGGTATGGGCGTCGATGCTAATATTATTACAGCAACCCGTATTAAGGAAGAGATTTGCGCAGGGAAGAGTATAGACAACGCAATTCGTGCTGGTGATGAAAATAGTTTTTGGGCAATTTTTGATGGTAATATTACCACAATTATCGTATCCGTTATTTTGATGTTGGTCTTTGGCCCAACGAATATCCTTTCTTCTTTCTTTGGCCCAAGTACAACCGGATCGATTTATTCCTTTGGCTATACATTGCTGATTGGTAATATCGGAAACTTTATCTTCGGCGTCTTTACAACCCGTACAATGACGAAGTCTCTGTCCTCCTTTAAATGCTTCCGTAAGCGCTGGCTTTTTGGTGGCCTTTCTGAGAAA
This sequence comes from Ruminococcaceae bacterium UBA5450, assembly GCA_002424295.1. Classification (GTDB taxonomy): domain Bacteria; phylum Bacillota; class Clostridia; order Oscillospirales; family Acutalibacteraceae; genus Caproicibacterium. Next base: position 4,398 of record DIQY01000022.1, read on the forward strand.
AAGATGGCTGCTAATCCTGAGACTACGGGGATTTATAAATTCCATATTGGATTTAGCGAGAATAAAAAAATTTATATTGCCCTTTCCCTTTCTTTGTTTGCAATCGGGATCATCTGTAACGTGATCTTTGGCACACAACTGGATATTCAATTTAAAGGTGGCTCCGTGATTAAATACTCCTATCAGGGAGAACTTCAGTCCAATGACATGGAGCAAGTTGCAAAAGATATTACCGGAAAAGATGCAACCGTTCGTCTTTTAGGAGATATGGCTGGAGGATCGCAGCAGAAGAGCGTTTCGATCAGCTTTGCCGGGACCGATAATATTACAGTTGATCAGCAAACGCAGATAGCACAGACTTTGAGCGAAAAGTATCCCGACTCTCAATTTACAGTCGTTGAATCCAGTTCTATCAATCCAACGATGGGAAGCGATTTCTTTAAGAAGTGTATTGTCGCATGTATTATTACGGTATTACTGCTTGTTTTCTATGTGTCTCTGCGCTTTAAAAGGATCGGCGGACTTCCCGCTGGGACGATGGCCATTGTTGCTTTGCTGCACGATGTCCTGATGATTTATTTCACATTCATTATTTTTAGAATTCCGCTTAACGATAACTTTATTGCCGTTGCTTTGACAATCCTTGGTTATTCGCTGAATGATACCATTATCATTTATGACCGTATTCGTGAGAATCGTCGGCTTCTGGGAGGACGTGCTTCCTATTCCGAGTTAGTGGATTTGAGTACGAATCAGACTCTGACTCGTTCAATTTATACCGCTTTGTGCACGTTCTTTGCAATCACTTGTGTATTTGTGTTAGGGTCGATCTTTAATCTGCCTAGTGTCACTACATTTGCACTGCCAATGATGGTAGGTGTGGTTTCCGGCTGCTATTCTTCTGTTTGTATTGCTGGACCGCTCTATGTAGCTTGGGAAGAACATAAGAAAAAGAACAAAAAGATTGCTGCAAAAGCTACCAACACAAATCCACAGACCAAAAAATAAAATTTAAATTAAATTTAAGATGAAACAAGGTCCAACCGCTTTTTGATCGGTTGGACCTTGTTCTTTATCTTTTCGATTTTCCCCACGATTCATAGTAAACCATAGTTTCCAAAGGCCTTCTGGGGCGAGGTGCCGGACGTGCTTCTGCAGAATACCCAATCGGAATAATTCCACAGATATATTGATTTTCAGGGATTTTCAAAATTGGACGAACATCTTTTTGATCGAACCAGCCGGTCCAGCAGGCCGCAAGGCCATCATGTTCCGCTTCCAGCAGAAGATTTTCAATAGCAATGGCAGTGTCACGAATAATTTGCTTCAACTCCGGTTCGGGACTGTTTTCATCGAGATGAAAGGGTCCATCTTTTTTTCTACAGGTAATATCTGCAGTACAGACCAACAGAACAGGCGCTTCTTTCATCCATCTTTGGTGGTGATCTGCGGCAATTAAAGCATTTTTAATGGCTGCAGACCGAACAATAATAAAATTCCATGGCTGCGTATTATCCCCCGAGGGAGCAAGCCTTGCACTTTCGATTAAATCGAGGATTTGCTTGTCTGTAACATCACGGGTAAAATATTTTCGAATGCTTCTTCTAGATTCAATTTCTTTTAACATTTTCATTTCTCCTGTTACAAAAATAGAAAAGCCGCCGAAAAACAATTAAAAAATTCGGTGGCTCAAGGTTTAATGATTATTTTGTGGCTTTTTGGAGACATGATGAATATGCATAGAACCACTATTTGTTTTTTCTGCGCTGTGAGGGTGTTCCATTGCATTTCGATAATCCTGTACCATAATAGCAGCAAGCGCTTCGCAGGTTAATCCCGCTGTGCTTCTTCTCACCAATTTTCGAAGAAGTCCTTCGCCTTCTAAGTCAAGCTGGCTCAGCATACGAAGTTTGTCGCCCAGCTGAGAAGCATGTTCAAACAAAAATCCATTGACACCTTCTCGTACTAGTTCAGCATTCGCACTGCTTTGTTCCAAAAGGACTGGGAGACCGGCCGCCATTGCCTCTAAAGGAGAAGCTTTGATAGCAGCAGACTTGCTGGCACTGACAAATGCTCTGCAGCATGAAAAGCAGCGATTCAAATCATCTTTTGAAAGATCTCCCGCAAAAGTTACTTTTGAAGAGATTCCGAGCATCTTGGCGCGCTCTGTTAGAATTGCAGAATCAGATCCGCTTCCGGCAATGATCAGGCGCAGCCGATCCTGCACCGAAACACTGGAATTCCAATATTGAAGTAGTTCATTGACGCCGCAGTCGCCCGTTAATCTGCCGGCAAAAACAAATGCAGTTTCGTCCGGTTGAATCTGCAGCTGCTCACGCATTTCCAAATCGATTCCATGGACCGGAGAAAAAGTCTCAAGATCCACGCAAAAAGGAGATCGATGCATTTTACAGTGGATATCAAGTCTGCGAAGAATCTCTTTTGTTTTTCCAGAAGGAACGCAAATGGTATCAGCAGCAGTGCATAGCTTTCGTAAAGTGCTGCGAGCTTTCATTTTGAGAAGGCTGTCATAAACACGATTGACACCGGCATCTTCGACCGTATCATAGAGATTCAAAAGAGTCAGCACAAATGGAAGCTGGCTTGTTTCGGCTACATGAAGTGCAGAAAGCCCCATATCATCTGCTGTTACCGCATGAATAATATTGGGACGAAATGCTTCCATAATATCGTAAACCGGAGAAAGCATACTTGATTTTACAGCATAGCCGTAATAATTTGAAGATACCTTTGCGGGACAAAAAACAGTATCATCTTGAGTGTAACAGTCATCTGCTTCCGGATCGCAGGTAACCAGCAAAACAGTGTGTCCTGCACGGGAAAGGCTTTTTTTCAGAATTGATACATATGCAGATGCATCACTGTGCGCATTACTTGCTCCGGAAAATAATGCAATTCTCATTGGAAGTCCTCCATTTATGCTAAATGTACAAAAATTTTTTGAATTATTTTTAAGTGCTTTCATTATAACACAATTTCTGTTTTCTTAAAAGAAAATCTTTTGGTTTTGACTTTAAACTTATCCTTCTATGCGATATAATAAATCTATTGTAAGTTTATTAGAAAATAATCTTTTTTAGGACGTTACAATAGAAAAAGAGGGTGTTGAGATTGGCAGAAAATTTTACGGTTAGTCTTTCAAAAATCATTCAGGAAATTTCTTTGAATATTGTCAGTATGCCCTGTAATCCAGATGAGGTCTTGATTTCTTCAAAAGACGTCAATCGCCCAGGATTGGAACTCAATGGCTTTTTTAAGTATTATGATACCACTCGCATCATTATTATCGGGAATGCCGAAACTGCTTTTTTAAATGATTGTACAGCGGAACGCCGGACAGAAGTGTTAAACAAAATTTTTTCGGCTAAGCCGCCGGCAGTTATTATTGCGAGAAATCTAACTCCGGCGCCAGAACTTCTTGCTGCAACAAAGCAGTATCAGATTCCGGTCTTAGAGACATCAGATACGACAAGCAGTCTTGTCGCAGCTTTAGTCGCCTATTTAAATGAAGAGCTTGCTCCTCGTGTTACGCGCCATGGAGTCTTGGTGGAAGTTTATGGAGAAGGAATCCTTTTGGTTGGAGACAGCGGTGTCGGAAAAAGTGAAACCGCCGTGGAACTGATCAAACGTGGTCATCGGCTGGTTGCAGATGATGCAGTGGAAATTCGTCGAGTTTCTGTAGAAACCTTAATTGGTCAGGCGCCGGAAAATATTCGTCATTTTATTGAGCTTCGAGGGATTGGAATCATCAATGCCCGCCGTATTTTTGGTATGGGTGCTGTTAAAATGAGCGAAAAATTGGATATGATTATTAATCTGGAACTTTGGGACAATCAAAAAATCTATGACAGAATGGGCCTTGATAATGAATATACAGAGCTTTTAGGGGTTAAAGTCCCTGTGCTGACAATCCCGGTAAAACCGGGCCGAAATCTCGCTGTTATTATTGAAGTAGCCGCAATGAACAATCGTCAGAAAAAGATGGGATATAATGGGGCACAAGAATTGTTAAAACATCTTGGAATGGACCCTGATATGATGAAGCAGAAGGCAACAAAATTGGATTTATCGTTTTAAATACTGGAAGGGAAGAACGAATGAAGATTATCGCTGATTTGCATACGCATACAGTCGCTTCTACGCACGCATATAGTACTTTGCGGGAAATGGTGACCGCAGCCTCTGAAATGGGGCTTTCTGCGATTGCTGTTACAGATCATGGAGTAGAGATGCCCGGCGCGCCTAAGGCTGGTACTTGGTATTTTTCTAATCTCCGATCAATTCCGCATCTTTACCATGGTATATTAGTCCTTCGCGGACAAGAAACCAATGTACTGAACATGAAAGGGAAGATTGATCTTGAAAAAGAGGCGGAGCCATGGATGGATTGGGTTGTTGCGTCGATTCATCCACCATGCTTTCAAAGCGAAGGAAAACAAAATGACGTAACAAGCGCATGGCAGGGAATTGCAGAAAATCCTGCAGTAAATGTAATTGGCCATTGTGGAGATCCCCGGTTTCCTTTTGACTATGAAAAAATGATTCCGGTTTTTCGAGATGCGGGAAAATTAGTTGAATTGAATGAAGCTACTTTTTCTGTTCGGTCACAATCGATTTCAAATTGTAAAAAGATCATGCAGCTATGCAAAAAATATTCAGCACCGATTGTTGTGAACAGCGATTCTCATTTTTCGGAAAATGTAGGAAAATTTCCGCAGGCTTTGGCATTGCTGCAAGAATTGAATTTTCCGGAAGAGCTGATTATTAATTCGAATATAGAACGATTGAAAAAATATTTGCAGTGTTATACCCGTGTCTTTGAGGACCATGCCCTATCTGAAGGAGGATTTTGATGGAAAAGTTAGAAATATTAAAACGCACGGCCCAAAATGTGGGATGTGAAGTGATAGAAAACGAACAGATGAGTCGCCATACCACTTTCCAAATTGGCGGCCCGGCGGATTTGTTTATTACGGTTTCCAATATTATTGCATTGAAAGATGTAATCAAGGCTGCAGGAGCATTGGGAATTCCGTTGCTGCCGCTTGGAAATGGAAGCAATCTTCTGGTAAGTGATGATGGAATTCGTGGTGCAGTTTTAAATTTAAACGGGGATTTTCGAAAAATTTCTTTAGCCGATCCTGTCACCATTAATTGCGGAGCAGGAGCTACTTTGGCAAGCCTTTGTAATTTTGCACGTAAAAATTCGCTGTCTGGGCTTGAATTTGCATGGGGAATCCCGGGTTCTGCCGGCGGCGCTGTTTTTATGGATGCAGGGGCTTATGATGGTCAGTTGAGCGATGTGCTTTTTTCAACTACGCATGTGACTCGTTCTGGGAGGACAGGCTTCTTGATGGGAGAAGAAATGGAACTTGGATATCGTTCCAGTGCCTATCAAACAAATGGATGCTTGATTACCTCTCTTGTTGTGCGCCTAAAGAAAGGAAATCAGGAGCAAATTTCCATGCAGATGGAAGAACTTTTGAAACGGAGAAAAGCAAAACAGCCGGTGGAATTGCCAAGTGCCGGAAGTACGTTTAAGCGCCCTGAGGGACATTTCGCCGGGACTTTGATTGAACAATGCGGATTAAAGGGTGCCAGAGTTGGAGGCGCCATGGTCAGTGAGAAACACGCTGGATTCATTGTCAATATGGGGGGCGCTACCTGCACAGATGTGCTGTCTTTAATTGAAGAAATTCAGAAAACGGTTTTGCAGCAGACCGGCATTTCTCTGGAATGTGAGGTTCGCTATCTTTCTTAGTCAAAGAAGAACACAAAGAGGAGGAAAAAATGGATTTTATTATTGTTACCGGTCTTTCAGGAGCTGGAAAATCGCGTGCGATGCATGCAATGGAAGATATCGGATTTTACTGTATCGATAATCTTCCGCCAAAACTAATTTCCCCTTTTTATGATCTGTGTATGCAGGCACAGCCTCAAATTTCTCAGGTCGCAGTGGTGACGGATATCCGCGGCGGAGATATGTTCTCCAGTCTTTTTGAAGCCCTTGATAACTTAAAAAGAGAAAACAAACCATATAAAATTCTGTTTTTGGATGCGAATGATATTGTTCTTCAGAATCGTTTTAAAGAAACCCGCCGCAAGCATCCTCTGAGTGAAGATACCCATGGAATTGAGCAGGCAGTAAAATTGGAACGGGAGATTCTGCGTCCAGTACGGGAACGTGCGGATTATTTGATCGATACTTCACTTTTATCTCCAGCACAGCTCAAACAGCGGATTGACAGCCTTTTTCTTGATAATGCTTCCAATGCGTTGAGTATCCATTGTGTTTCTTTCGGATTTAAATATGGAATGCCGACGGAAGCGGATCTGGTGTTTGATGTACGGTGTTTGCCGAATCCCTATTATGTGGAGGAACTGCGTAACTTGAATGGACTCGATGAGCCTGTTCGCGCTTATGTGATGAAATGGGAACAAACGCAGGGATTTATTAAGCGCCTGCTCGATTTGATTGATTATATGATGCCGCTCTATTGTAATGAGGGGAAGAGCCAACTGGTTATTGCGGTAGGCTGTACCGGTGGGCATCATCGTTCGGTAGCGATTGCACAGCTGCTTTATGATCATTTGATCGCGCAGGGAATGCATGCCAGCGTGAATCATCGTGATATTCAAAAGAACTAGGAGGGAAGCAGGACGTGTCTTTTGCTTCTGCAATTAAATCAGAACTGAGCAAACAGAAGGCTTCGCGTATCTGTTGTCGTACGGCGGAATGCTATGGCATTTTACTCTTTGGTCGTTCTTTTTCATTAAATGGAATTTCGTTTACGACGGAAAGCTCTGACGCTGCACATTGTGCATCACAAATGATTGCACAAGTATCCGGAGCTATCGTTGAGATGAAAAGAATTCTTCGCCGTGCCGAACACACGGCGTTCGTTGTATCGGTAGAAGATATTGAAGACCGCCGAAAAATCTTAAATATGTTCGGCCATGATGGAAATGAGATACATTTACTTCTCAACCATGCGGTTTTGGAAAACGAATGCTGCCTGAGTGCTTTTCTGCGGGGGGCTTTTCTTTCCTGCGGAACCGGAGTTGATCCTCAGAAGGAATACCGTTTGGAGTTTGTAGTGCCGCATTTCCACCTTGCGAAAAGCCTGAGTTCCATTTTGACAGAAGTGCCTGAACTTGCTTTGCAGCCGATGATTTCCAGGCGCCAGGGAGCTTATGTGGTTTATTTAACCGGTGGAGATCGGATTTCTGATTTCCTCACTTATCTTGGGGCTGTCCAATCCTCTATGGAAGTGATGCAGACAAAAATGCTCAAAGAAGTCCGGAATAATGTCAATCGAAAAACAAATTT
>DIQY01000055.1 GCA_002424295.1 Ruminococcaceae bacterium UBA5450
CAGCTTTATTATTGCCAACGGTGCCGCTGCCATGGGACGGCCGGTCACAATGTTCTTTACGTTCTGGGGACTAACGGCGCTTCGGAAAGAAAAGAAGCAGTCGGAGGGCAAGACGATGATGGAATCTTTGTTTGGAACCATGCTGCCGCGCGGAAGCAAAAGACTAAAGCTTTCGAAGATGAACATGGGCGGACTTGGAACCGCAATGATGAAAAGAATCATGAACGACAAAAACGTTGATTCTTTGGAAGCCCTTATTCAGAAAGCCATGAAGGCCGGTGTAAAGATCATTGCCTGTTCGATGAGCATGGAAATCATGGGGATCAGAAAAGAAGAACTGATTGACGGGGTAGAAATCGGCGGTGTTGGAACTTATCTGGGAGATGCCGAAGAATCCAATGTGAATTTGTTTATTTGATTTTTAAATAATTCCGTAGTGCTTTATGGTGGAAAACGAATCCATATTGGTAAATAGAAAATCCGCAGTTGCTTTGATTAGCAAACTGCGGATTTTTTGGTTCGTAATAGAATATTGATGCGAAAAAGCATGCCGCTTTATTTTTCTGTCGGAATGATGCTTCTTAGTTTTTCTTTGTCTATGACTTTTACGCCGCCCCTGTATAGCTCTACAATGCCTTCACCAGCAAAATACTTCAGCATGCGGGATACCACTTCGCGCGCAGTGCCCATATATTTGGCAATTTGCTCATGAGTCAAAGGAATTTTATCTGTATGGTTCTTGCTGCATTCGTCCCATAAAAAGATGGCCAGTCGTTTGTCAATTCCCATAAACAGGATCTGTTCCATTGCCCACATCACGTCCGAAAAACGTTCCGTTGCAGTTTTGTAGATAAAGCATTTTACATAGATATTCTTTTCTGCCATCTCGTGAAATGCAGACGAGTTCACAAGTAGCACGTCGGTATCTTCCTCGGCATCAATGAATACATCAAATGTAATCGTATCCAGCATACAGGAAGCGGAAAGAACACAGACATTCCCGGGGAACAGGCGGAAAATCGTAACATCGCGTCCTTCTGCGGATAACAAATGAGTGCGCAGCTGCCCTTGTGTGACCAGGAGAATTCCGATACAGTCCGCATTCCCGTTATGAACACAGGTCCCTTTCTGATAATGCGCAGAAACTGTGTTTTCTAAAAAGAATTTCTTTTCTGCACTCGAAAGATGTTCCCAAAAGGAAAAGTGCTTAGAGAACAGGTCACTGTAGTTTTCTGATGTCATGTTTGTCTCCATTTCTATAGAAAAAGGTGGCACTCTTTTATAAATGATCTTTTATGAGATAGTTTGTCGGAATATAAATTATCATATGCGGAAGTGCCTAGGCTGTCAAGGCCTTTCTTGCTATATTGGAAATTCCTTGTCGGTAAAGCATTCACCTGCTAATATAAGTGTTGGCTGAAAGCTAAAAAAAGTCAGTACAACCCCTGACTTTTTGAATTAGTGAAGCGTTATATAAAATGGACGGATAAAAAGGAAGTGCTGCAGTGGATGACGAAAATCTGATCCGGCGCATAAGGGCAGGTGATGCCGATGCAATGGATCAGTTGGTTCAAAAATACTATGGGTTGGTCTATACCTACTGTTACCGTAAGGTGGGAAACAAAGAGGACGCCCAAGATTTGACACAGGAAACTTTTCTTCATTTCTGCCGGAATTTTGACAGTTATGCGCAAAGAGGAAAAGTAAAAAATTACTTATATACGATTGCCCACAATCTTTCTGTAAGTATGATGCGAAAAAGCATGCCGATTCATTTGGAAGAATGGGAAAAAGAAGAGTCCCATAATGATGTAGATCAATTTGAAGCAGCGGATTCTATCCGCAAGGTATTGTCCCAATTGCCGGATGAGCAGAAAGATGTCATTTTACTTCGGTTTTATCAGGATTTAAAGATCAAAGACATTGCACAGGTTACAGATTCCGGATTATCTGTCACAAAATACAGACTCAGTCAGGGCATAAAAGCCATCAAAAAACTTATGAGGGGAGATTAATTATGAATCGAAACGATCGAGAAATCCGTAATTATCTGCAGCAGGATTCGGTTCCCTCGTATGACCTGGAAAAAATGCAGCAGACGGTTCGCCTTGCACGGCAGGCGTATTGCAATCGCCTATTATCGAAACGGATTGGTTTTGGAGAGTTTATACGAATGCAGATGCACTTTATTGGGCATTGGGTATGGTTTACCCAGGCTGGACTTGTGCTTGGGTTTTTGATTCTTCTTACGAAATATAATTTTGGGCAACCCGATTTACAGCACATTCTGCTGCTCTTTTCGGCCGCTTCGCCCATGATTGCCCTTGTTGGTTTTCCAGAGCTTTTGAAAAGCTATTCTCATGGGATGGAAGAAATCGAGTCCTGCACCCGATTTTCTATGCGGAAACTGATGGGCGCCAGAATGCTGATCCTTGGCTTGACGGATTTGTTTTGCCTCACAGTGATTCTGGCAGTGTCCACTGCACACAGTGACGAGCTTCTCCTGAGGATGATTTTATATCTGTTTGTACCGTTCAACCTGACTTGCTGTGGATGTCTTACCGTGCTGAGCCATGTAAAAAGCGGACAGAGCGGGTATTACTGCGGAGCAATCTGTGCTTTGTGCATCGCTGTTTTTGTCAGTTTGTCTTTTGTCAGGCGGTATTATGAAGCGGCAGCAACGGGAGTTTGGATGATTATGTTTATTCTAACACTCGTTTACCTTGCTGTAGAGGTTGTGCAGACATTTCAAAGCTTCAATCGCTTTTACGCAAAAGAAGAAGCAATTTCGGTAACTTGGCAATAAATTTATGGAGGAAGTAAAAATGGAACTAACATTTAGGAATCTAACGAAAAAGTACAAAGATAAAACGGCGGTCGATGCGCTTTCCATTACGCTGACACCTGGAATCTATGGGTTGATCGGTGCAAACGGTGCCGGCAAAACCACATTGATGCGCATGGCCTGCGGCATTTTGAATCCTACTTCCGGGAAGGTTTTGTTTGACGGGAAAGATACACTTAGCATGGGCGAAAACTATCGCGATCTATTGGGCTATCTTCCGCAGCATTTCGGGTATTATCCTGTTTTTACCGCACTGGATTATTTGCTGTATATTGCAGCCTTAAAGGGGCTGAGCGCAGGCGCGGCAAAGGTAAGAGCCAACGAACTTTTGGAACTCGTATCACTTCAAACAGTAGCTAAAAAGAAAATAAAAACGTTTTCCGGCGGGATGAAGCGACGCCTCGGCATTGCACAAGCGCTTTTAAACGATCCTAAAATACTGGTGCTTGATGAACCGACGGCTGGGCTTGACCCTAAGGAGCGCGTCCGTTTTCGCAATCTCATTTCTGATATTTCCAAAGATAAAATTGTAATTCTGTCT
>DIQY01000043.1:0-160 GCA_002424295.1 Ruminococcaceae bacterium UBA5450
CAAAATTCGCTCTGTATGATCTGTAGGAACGTTAAAAGTACAATCCTCATAAACCGCACGCATCTGCAGGCCTGATAGTTCTAATAAAGAACGAATATCGTCTATAGAATAGGCATATTCATAAAAATTTTCATGACTTCGGCGATAAATTTGCCCTTCT
>DIQY01000043.1:367-8951 GCA_002424295.1 Ruminococcaceae bacterium UBA5450
TCATACTTTTGTTTATGATCTTGATCCTAAAGATTCTGCCAGACACAATAAACAGGATCAAGATCATAAACAAAAGTATGATCTGCTAAAATATGCTGATGTTTGTATGGTGTATTTAAATCAAAAACAAAATATCCATTTGGCTCCAGAAACAGAGAAACTTTTTGAAAAGCTTTTAGAAGCTCTTTTTTTCCGGATAAATGATTCAAACTGTCCAAAGTACAAAAAACCGTATCGATTGTCCCATAAAGATCTAAATTCTGCATCTTTTGGCAAAGAAATAAAATTTCTTCTCCCGCTGCAGCTGCCTTTTGCTGTGCAATCGAAAGCATATCAGGGCTGGCATCGATTCCGTATATGTCAATTCCCATTTGTTTCAGTTCCAAAGTCAGGCTGCCGGTACCACAGGCAAGATCCAATGCAAGCTTAGGAGTATGTCCCAATTGTGCCAAAACCCGGCGCAGGTATTGTGCCAGCGCCGGGTAATTAACATCTTTCATTAGATAGTCGTAATAATTTGCAAAAGCCGAATAACTCATTTTGATTTTGTATCTCCGGTCTCTGATTCACTTTTGGGGACATCTTTCATTCGGCTAAACACCAAACTATAACCGTCGCATCCATAATGCAAAGACCGATTGACACGGCTGATCGTTGCAGTAGAAGCACCGGTCTTTTCTACAATATCACTATAAACACGTTTTGTACTAAGCATATGAGCTACCACAATTCGCTGAGACATTGCTTTAATTTCTGGAACAGTACAAAGATCCTCAAAAAAATTATAACATTCTTCTGCGGACTTTAAAGATAAAATTGCTTCAAATAAAAAATCGACATTATCGTCTTTTAATTTCGAATTCATTTTTACTCACTCCTCATCTTCCTGAATTTATATTTTAGCACAGAAAAGGGAAAAAGTAAATCGTTCAGCCATTATAAATCATTGTGAATAAGGTCCTCATAAGTTTCCCTCTTTACAGCAATACGGGTCTTTCCATCATGAACCATCACAACGGCAGGACGTGGAATCCGATTATAATTAGAAGCCATGGAATAATTATAAGCTCCAGTCGAAAGCACCGCCAGTAAATCACCCGCTTTACACATCTGCAGCGGAGCATCTTTCTGAATCAGATCCCCTGATTCACAGCATTTTCCTGCAACCGTGACAATTTGATTTGCAGGCTGGTCTGCATGGTTTGCTACAATGACAGTATAATCGCTTTGATAAAGCGCATAGCGTGGATTATCGGTCATACCACCGTCAATAGAAACGTATGTACGGACATTAGGAATTTGCTTTACAGTTCCAATTGTGTAAAGGGTAATGCCAGCTTCTCCTACAATAGAACGACCTGGCTCGATATAAATTTTCGGTTCTGTAAAGTCGTATTCTTTACATTTTTGGCCGATCGCTTCTGAAACTTTTTCCATGTAAGACTCATAAGGAAGTGAATTGTCAGAGGAAACATATTGAATGCCAAAACCGCCTCCCAAGTTTAACTCCGGTAACGTGACGCCGGTTTCTTTACGAATCTGCTGCATAAAATCCATCATAACTTGAGCTGCCAGTACGAAGGGTTGTAATTCAAAAATTTGAGAGCCAATATGGCAGTGCAGTTCCAAAAGCTTCAGGTTCTTCGCATGAATTGCCATTTTTACTGCCCGCATGGCTTCACCGGTCTCCAACGCAAACCCAAATTTAGAATCAATTTGTCCAGTCCGTATAAACTGATGAGTATGTGCATCAATGCCGGGCTTAATGCGCAAGGCAACTCCAACTGTCTGATGAAGTTTTCCGGCCATTTCGTCCAACATTTTCAGTTCATCGATATTATCAATAACAATGTGACCTACACCCGAATTAATTGCGTAAGAAAGCTCATCTGGCGTTTTGTTGTTTCCGTGCATTTGAATTCGTTCTGCTGGAAATCCTGCTTGTAGAGCTGTGTACAATTCACCTCCGGAGACAACATCCAGTCCCATTCCCTCTTCATTGATGATTCTGCACATTTCCTTACAGCAAAAAGCTTTGCTAGCATAAAGCGGCATTCCATTCCCGTGATAGCATTTTTTAAAAGAATTCTGATACATTCGGCAGATACTGCGGATTTTATCTTCATCCATTACATAAAGAGGCGTTCCGTATTCCTGTGCTAATTTTGTAGTGTCAATCCCACCAATTGTCAGATGTCCCTGCTGATTTACAGCTAGATGATCAAAATTCAGCATAAAATTTCATTGCTCCTTATTGATTTCCCGCAAAGATGGCATTAAGTTTGTATTTTCATCAATGCATTTTCGCAATACTTCCACTCCTTCTCCAGTTTGAGAAGAAAAGGGAACCACTCTTATATCATGTTTCCCAAATAATTCCTGAAACATTTTTAGATTGAAAGCTCTTTGCGTTTTATTCAGTTTATCACTTTTTGTTATAGCAATCAAGAACGGAAATCCGGTATTCTCAAGAAAAGATACCATCTGCAAATCATCAGCCGATGGCTCGTGACGCATATCGATAATCTGAATAATCAGTCGGATATCACGCTTCATTGAAAGATATCCTTCTACCAATTCAGCCCAACGCTTTTTTTCAGAAAAGGAAACTTTTGCATAACCGTATCCTGGAAGATCCACCAATCGGCAGTTTTCGAGCCGATAAAAATTAATCGTTCCTGTTTTGCCAGGCTGTGAGCTCACTCTAGCCAAAGATTTTCGATTTAATAGCTTATTAATCAACGAAGATTTACCAACATTTGATTTTCCTGAGAATACAATTTCTGGCATCGTTGAAAATGGGAGCTGATTTGAAAGGCCAAAAGAAGCTTCAAAATCAGCGGTTTCAATTTTCATTTGAGAGATCCTTTCTTATTGTAAAGGGACAGGCTTTTTGGTTAGCGCAACATTTAAAACCTGATCGATTTCTTCGACAGGAAGAAATTGAACTGACTTTTTAACTTCTGTATCTACTTCTTGCAAGTCCGGAACATTTTCAGATGGGATCAAAACCGTTTTAATTCCTGCGCGGTAAGCTGCCATTGTTTTTTCTTTTAACCCACCAATCGGCAAAATCCTGCCAAGAAGGGTAATTTCACCGGTCATAGCAACATCGTGACGAATCGGAATACTGGTCAAAGCAGAAGTGATTGCAGCAGCCATCGCTGCACCGGCACTGGGACCGTCTTTCGGGATAGCCCCCTCTGGGGCATGAATATGGATATCATATTTACTATAAAAATCAGTTTGAATTCCAAGTGATTTGGCTCTTGTACGAATACAACTGATGGCGGTTTTTGCAGATTCCTTCATAACATCGCCAAGGCTTCCGGTCAGCTCAATTTTTCCGCTGCCATCCATGACTGCAACTTCAATTGGCAGCATTTCTCCTCCAACTGTTGTCCATGCCAATCCATTTACAAGTCCTACCTGATCCTTTTTATTCTGATTTTCTTCCCGGAATTTTTTAGGCCCCAAAAATTCTTCGAGATTTTTTGCGGTCACGTGAATGACTATTTTAGAATTTTTAACAATTTTTATTGCACTTTTTCTGCAGATTTCTGAGATCATGCGTTCCAATCCGCGGACTCCCGCTTCCCTTGTATAACCATCAATTATCGCATGAATAGCAGAAGCAGAAATTTTTAGCTGGTCAGAATTCATTCCGTTCTTTTTCAGTTGTTTTGGAATCAAATGTTTTCCTGCAATATGGAATTTTTCCTGATGGGTATAACTGCCCAAGGTAATCACATCCATACGGTCATAAAGCGGGGCAGGAATCGCAGAAGCATCATTTGCAGTCGTTAAAAACAATACATGGCTGAGGTCGAAAGGTAAATCAATATAATGGTCATAAAATGTTGAGTTTTGATCTGGGTCCAATACCTCTAACAGAGCACTGGAGGGATCTCCTCGAAAATCATTTCCGAGTTTATCAATTTCGTCCAAAAGGAGGAGAGGATTATTGACCCCCGCCTGCCTGATTGCATTAATGATTCGACCCGGCATAGAACCAATATAGGTTTTGCGATGCCCCATGATATCGGATTCGTCCCGAACGCCGCCCAGCGAGACTCTAATATATTTTCGCCCAATCGCTTCTGCAATCGAGTGTGCAATACTAGTTTTACCAACTCCAGGAGGTCCGACAAGACAAATAATCTGTCCCTGCATTTTCGGGTTCAGCTTTTTAACCGCTAAGGATTCTAGGATTCGCTCCTTTACCTTCGTTAGTCCGTAATGATCACGGTCCATAATCTTTTTAGCTTTTGAAAGGTCGATATGTTCTTTCGAAGAAACATTCCATGGTAAAGAAAGACAAATATCCAAATAACTTAAAATAACACTGGCTTCATGAGAGCCTTCAGGCATTTTAGCCATTCGATCGCATTCTTTTAGTAACTTTTCCTGCTGTTCCTTCGGCATTCCAGCCTCTTGAATGCGTTTGCGCATTTCGTCGGCTTCTTCTGCAGGGGTATCCTCTTCCCCCAATTCGTCAGCGATTGCACGCATTTGTTCCCGAAGATAGTAGTCTTTTTGATTCTCATCAATTTGCTCTTTTGCCTTTTCCTGAATTTTATTTTCCAGGGACAACACTCGAATTTCATCTTTCAATATGCGCGAAAGTTTCTGCAATCTACTGAAAGGAGAAAGCTCTTCCAAAAGTTGCTGCTTTTGTTCATAATCAAAATTGATGTTTGCTGCAATATAATCCGCAAGGTCGCCGCAATTTTTCTTTTCTAAAACACCGATCACAAGATCCGGAGCAATTTGCGTATAGTTTCGAATATATTCTTCAAACTGCGTACGAACATATCTCATTTGCGCTTCTTGCCGCGGAGTGACCTTCTTCGTTATCTTTGTGGGAAGGATTGCGACTTCAGCAGAAAGATATTCCGTATCATCTTCTGACATAGAAATGATTTTTCCACGAGAAATTCCTTCAACGATTACTCGAATTCCCTCATCAGAGCGTCGTATCACCTGTCTGACTTTAGCAATTACTCCAATCGAATAAAGATCGTTTTTGCCTGGGTCATTAACTGTTAGATCTTTCTGAGCCACCAAAAAAATTTTTTGCTCTTGATCCATAGAGCTCTTTAGCGCTAAAATGGATTTTGGGCGTCCTACATCAAACTGCAAAGACATTCCAGGAAACACGACAAGCCCCCGTAATGCCAAAACAGGAATCAGAGGATGTTCAGCACTAACTAATTCGACTTTTTTTTGTGTTTCATTGCTCATTGTAAAACTCCTTATTGAAAAAAGCTGCCGCAGGGGAAAATCAGTCTATTCTCCACTCACAGCAGCCTTATTAAACAAAATAAATTAAGCCGTATCTCTACGTCCATGCTTTTTGTTGGCAGAACGCGGAATGGAAACCTTAATTTTTACCGGTTTCCGGTCTGGGTTACGAATAATTTCAGGATCTGTTCCATTCTCGACTGTATCTTTGTTAACCGTTATCTTCTCGATTGTGTAGTCGGAAGGTACATTATACATCAATTTTGTCAGAATGTTTTCCATCGTAGAACGCAACCCACGCGCACCAGTATGACGTTTGACGGTCATTTGTGCAATAGCAAGTAAGGCATCTTCAGTAAATTCCAAATCCACTTGATCCAACTGAAAAAGCTTTTGATACTGTTTGACAAGGCAGTTTTTCGGCTCTGTTAAGATACGGACCAAAGCTTTCTCATCAAGACCGCTTAAAGCTGTAATAACCGGCAGTCGACCCACGAGTTCTGGGATAATTCCAAATTTCACGAGATCATGAGGAACGACTTCCGACATCCAATCATGTGCATCCAGTTCAGCTTTGCTATGAACGTCTCCGCCAAACCCGAGAGAAGTTGAAGCACTTCGACGTTCAACAATTTTATCAAGGCCATCAAACGCACCGCCACAAATAAACAAAATATTCGTTGTGTCAATCTGAAGAAATTCTTGCTGAGGGTGCTTCCTTCCTCCCTGCGGAGGAACATTTGAAACAGTGCCTTCCAGAATTTTCAAAAGAGCTTGTTGGACTCCCTCGCCGCTAACGTCGCGCGTGATAGAAGGATTTTCTGACTTGCGAGCAATTTTATCAATTTCATCAATATAAATGATGCCATGCTCTGCTCTTTCAATATCAAAATCTGCTGCCTGAATCAAACGCAAAAGAATATTTTCAACATCTTCGCCTACATAACCGGCTTCCGTCAATGTAGTTGCATCTGCAATGGCAAAAGGGACATCCAAAATTTTCGCCAGCGTCTGTGCCAGCAATGTTTTTCCAACTCCGGTTGGCCCAAGCAATAGGACATTGCTCTTTGTCAGATCAACATCATCGCTGTGCCCATAGTAAATGCGTTTATAATGATTATAGACGGCTACAGAAAGCGCCATTTTTGCACGATCCTGACCGATTACATATTCATCAAGACATTTTTTAATTTCCCGAGGTTTCAGCAGCTCTTTTGTCGCAGCGGATTCTAAGTCTGTATGACGTGTTGAGAGATTCATCTCATCATCAAGAATAGACTTACATAGCTCGATACAAGAGTCACAAATATAAACTCCAGGGCCTGCAATTAGGCGACGAACTTCACTTTGCGGTTTTCCGCAAAAAGAACAGCAAAGCTCGCGATCTCCAAATTCTTCATTTGAACCCAAACAATCACCTGCTTATCTCTGTTTTATGATCTTTAATGATTTTATCAATCAAACCATATTCCAAAGCTTCTTCCGGAGTCATAAAATGATCCCGATCAGTATCACGCATAATATTTTCGATCGGCTGACCAGTACGCTCTGCAAGGATTTGATTCAATAATTCCTTTTTCTTTGCCAAGTAGCCAGCATGAATCATGATATCAGATACCTGTGATTGAGGGAGGCCTCCGCTTGGCTGATGAATCAAAATATCAGTGTGCGGCAATGAAAAACGTTTTCCCTTTGCGCCGGCGGTGAGAAGGAACGCTCCCATACTGGCAGCTAATCCCATGCAGATAGTCGACACATCACATTTAATATACTGCATCGTATCATAAATTGCCATACCGGCTGTCACAGAACCGCCGGGGCTGTTGATATAAAGACTGATATCCTTCGTAGGATCCTGTCCTTCCAGATACAACAGCTGTGCTACTACTAGATTAGCGGAAGTATCTGTGACTTCTTCTGTCAACATAATGATACGGTCATTTAATAGGCGGGAAAAAATATCATAAGAACGCTCGCCATGGTTTGTTTGTTCAATTACATATGGAACTAAACTCATTTAAAATTGCCTCCAAACTTCATTAAAAGATTAGGCAAAAGAGAGGCAGCTTATTCAGCTGAAGTCTCTGATTCTTTCTTTTCGCTTTTTTCTTTTGTTGTTTTCGCTTTTGAAGACTTGGCTGTTTTTTCTTTTGACTTCTCAGCAGATTTGCTGTCTTCGCCTTCCGTAACAATTGCATTATCCCGGACGAAATCCATTGCTTTTCCAGCTTTTAAGTCTTTGGAAAGGTCTTCTGCAGGAATCGCTTTTTTCACTTTATCAACGTCAAGGTGATACCCTTCAGCCAACTTCTGGTATTCTTTTTCAAGGTCTTCTTCTGTAGGCTTTACATTTTCCAGTTCAGCAATTTTTTCAAGTGCCAGACGCAGTTTTACCTGACGCTCAGCCTGCGGGCGCATATTCTCGCGCATCGCTTTTTTGTCCATGCCGGTATATTTCATATAGGATTCCAAATTGAGTCCCTGAGACTGCAGCCGATAAGCAAATTCATTGATATCCTCATTGATGCGATTTTCAAACATTGCTGCAGGAATTTCTCCTTGGAGCAGTTCAACCATCTTATCAATCAGCTGATTGTCAACATCATCTTTTGCAGCATTTTCGCGGCTCTCGGTCAGCTTCTTTTCAACATCCTTCTTATATTCATCCAGAGTATCAAAGTCGCTGACGTCTTTTGCAAAATCATCATCTAATTCCGGAAGTTCTTCCTTCTTGACCTCATGTACTTTGACCTTAAAGACAGCTTCTTTTCCCTTTAAACTTTCTTCCTGGTAATCTTCAGGGAAGGTCACAGTGATATCAAATTCATCATTTGCTTTATGACCGACGACCTGATCTTCAAATCCGGGGATAAACTGTCCAGCTCCAAGATTCAAGCTGTAATTTTCAGCTTTACCACCCTCAAAAGCTTTTCCATCGACAAAGCCTTCAAAATCGATCTCTGCAATATCGCCGTTCTGAGCAGCACGATCTTCTACAGTGACCATCCGAGCATTCCGTTCCTGTATTTTCTTCAGTTCAGCAACAATATCATCTTCAGTGACTGTTACAGGAGGTTTTTTTGCTTCAATGCCCTTATAATTTTCGATAGTAACTTCTGGTTTTGTAGTAATAGTTGCTTTAAAAACGAGGCCTTCTTTTTCAGCAGAGACCAAGTCAAAATCAATTTTGTCCTCAATCATTTCCAGATTAGCAGCTTTTACAGCTTCTTCCAGAGCGCTGGGATAAACCTCATTGATGGCATCCTCATAGAAAACATTTGCGCCATAATATTTTTCAATAAAAGAACGCGGAGCCTTTCCTTTACGGAATCCCGGAATA
>DIQY01000043.1:9121-9301 GCA_002424295.1 Ruminococcaceae bacterium UBA5450
TTTCCTTTACGGAATCCCGGAATATTAATACGATTTTTCTGCTTTTTATAGGCATGATCAACTGCCTTTTCAAAAGTATCTCCGTCAACTTCAATTTCTAACTGATAGCGGTTAGTTGCAACCTGGTTGGATGATTTCAAACTCATTTTAATTTCCTCCTGCGAAATAGCAAATTATCTT
>DIQY01000003.1 GCA_002424295.1 Ruminococcaceae bacterium UBA5450
AAAAAGGAGTTTAAAACATGATTCCAAGCATAAACATCGCCGGCATGGGATTTATTCTACTGGCATCTGTGGTATTACCATTCGGCCTTTATTTTTATTTTTATGCACGATTGCGAAATTTCCGGGTCTATCCGGTCATTTTTGGGCTTGCGGCATATCTGTTTTTCGGCTATGCTATCGAATCCATTATGGGGCAGCAACTGCTGGCCATTTTGAACGCATTTCCAACCACCAACCCAACGCTTTATGTAGTGATGGTTCTGCTGATGGCTGGTCTGATCGAAGGCTCCGGTATGCTAACCTCTGCTTTTCTGCTGCGCTGGAAAATCTGCCGAGACAAAACCCCCACTTCTGAAATTGGTGTTGGCATTGCCTTTGGCATCGCCTTTGGCGGATTAAAATCAGCATTGGAATTTGGACTTTATCAGGTTTCAACCCTTCGTGTTGCGGCCGCAATCAATAGTCAGGGCATAGACACTCTTCTTCAAAATTTTACAGATGACGAAAAAGTTCTGGCCCAGGAACAAATTCAAGCGATTGCCAATACCCCGCCTTATCTGTACTTTATCACTGGCATAGAACAAATTTTTATGATCTCCCTTCAGATTGCACTGGCAGTTCTGGTTTGGATGGTTATTACACGCCGTTTGAAATGGTACTTCTTCCCGATTGCAATTGTGCTGCACATGTTTGCTTTACTTCCAACTGCACTTTCCGCAATTAACGCTCTGGATTTGATCGTAGCAGAAGTCTTATTTGCACTGATCGTGATTGCAGTCGTTTTTCTTACCTACCGGCTTTATAAAAAATATTGGGATTCGGTCCCGCCGATTACAGAACAACCCCGTACTTCTCGAAAAGAATAAGCTTTTTTCGAGTCCTGAAAAAAGCTTATTTTCCAGCAGAAAAATAAAACTTGATTTAAAAAATCCCCGACAGGAAAAATCCTGTCGGGGATTTTTTATAATTCTTTTCTCCAAAGCCCGTGCAAATTGCAGAAGCAGTCTGCGCCAGTTACTTTTTCGCCTTTTGAAAGACAAAATTCCGCTTCCGGCCGGTCTCCCGGAGAAAGCCAATGAAGCTTTCCTCCATGATTCGTTTCAAGAAAAATCCATTCAATATAATGCGCGTCCACCATTGGGTGATCTTGCACACTGATATGCACTTTGGCCGTATTTCCAGTGACAGTAATAACCGGCAAATGCCTTTCGGCACTGCCTTTTGCGTTCGATGAAGCTTCTTCCAAAGCGTTTTCGCATTCATTCTGGACTGAACCTGGATGCATTTGCAGATAAACCAAATTGCTTTTGCCTTTACATTGATAAAATTTAATTTTCGAATTCATATTCGTAAACCTCCTTCTAAAACAATCTATGCTGATTCAGACGATTGTTCCAAAGAAAACGAGTTATGATTCTCAAATTTAGATTACAAATCCACCGTTCACTCCCAAGATCTGACCGGTAATAAAAGAAGAATTCTCATCTGCCAGAAAAGCAACTGCCTGCGCAATTTCTTCTGGCATTCCCAAGCGTTCCAGCGGCGTCTCCTCCGCAAGCTCCCGAAATGTTTCAGCACTATGCTGTTGGTTCATCTCCGTAAGAATAACTCCCGGAGCTACCGCATTCACCCTAATATGGCTAGGCCCAAGCTCCTTTGCCAATGCTTTTGTCAGACCAATGACTGCTGCTTTTGCCGCAGAATAATGTACTTCACAGGAAGCGCCCACTTGTCCCCACATGGATGAAATGTTGATAATACTTCCTGCTTTTTCATGAATCATATAAGGCAACGCACATTGACAACAATGAAACACACCGTCTACATCGACAGCAAACATCTGTCTCCAATCTTCCTCGGTCAAGTCCGTAAAAAGTTTTTGCTGTGCAATCCCCGCATTATTCACCAAAACATCTACGCCGCCTGTCCTCTGGAACATTTTTACCACCTGTGCACGGTCCGATACATCTGCTTCAATTGCGATTCCATCAATTTCTTTTGCCAATTCCAGCGCCTGTATCTTACTGTGTTGATAGTTGATCGCCACCCGAAATCCTTTTTTTGCCAAGACCCGACAGCACGCCGCACCGATTCCGCGGCTGCCGCCCGTTACCAATGCCGTTTTCATATTTCTTCACCTCATAAATTATCTGTTGCCATCATGATTGCTGTCAGTGCCGCAAGCGGTGCTGTCTCTGTACGAAGAATGCGGGGGCCAAGGGTCGCCGGAACGCCTCCGGACTCTGTTACCATTTGGACTTCCTCTTGTGAAAATCCACCTTCCGGCCCAATAAAAATCGTCGCTTTCTGATCTTCGGAGTTTAAAAGCGTTCGAATTTTTTCTCCGCCACCCTCATAAAAAAGGATCTTTTTCCCTTCTGCATTTTGAACCGCTTCTTTAAACGAAACAATTGTCTCCACTTTTGGAATCATTCCTCGTCCGCTCTGTTTTGCAGCTTCCAGCGCGATTTTCTGCCACCGCGCAATTTTCTTTTCCGCCGCTTTTCGATCCGGCCTCGATACACATCGGGAAGTTTCCATCGGCTGAATTTGAGTTACCCCAAGTTCCACCGATTTTTGTATAATCCAATCCATCTTATCATTTTTCGGCAGTCCCTGACAAAGGGTCACTTTTACAGTCGGTTCTGCAAAGCTTTTTTGGATTTCCATAATTTTCACCCGCACAACGTCTGAGTCCATCTGGGCAATTTCTCCTAGGTAATCATTTCCCAAGCAATCACACAGCGTGATTTTTTCTCCCACGGTCATGCGCAGACTTTTTGTAATATGCTTTGCATCTTCTCCCTTAATAATCGCTTCATCATCAGGAATTGTATTAATAAAAAAACGTGGCATTTTATCTCTCTCCTGTCGCTCTTGTTCTAAAGTAATTATAGCATGGAGCCATTTTGATTGCTATGGAGATTTCTATTTTTGGCTTTGTAAACAAAAAACGATGCTGTAAAAACAGCATCGTTTTAAAACAGCTATTTGAAAAAAGCCTGTCCTCTTTTTTTATGCGATATGCATCGCCAGCGTAATAATACGCAGAACAAACAAGCCGCCAACAACATACATAATGGGGGAAATATCTTTGATCTTGCCAGTGAAGATCTTGATGATAACCCAAGAAAGCATTCCAAACATAATGCCATTTGCAATAGAATAAGTAAACGGCATCATGATGATTGCAAGAAATCCGCCAACTGCATCGGCAAGATCTCCGGAGAACTTCATCTTCAAAACGCTGCTCATCATCAGCAAACCGACAAAGATCAGAGCCGGTGCTGTTGCAAATCCCTGAATCGCAGTAAAGATCGGATAGAGCGGAATTGCAATCAAAAACAAAACGCCGCTGGTCACTGCCGTCAAGCCGGTACGTCCGCCTTCCGCCACACCTGCAGAAGATTCTACAAAACTGGTGACGGTAGAAGTACCAAGGCATGCGCCCACAACAGTGCCGACTGCATCAGAAAGAAGTGCACGGCCTGCTCTTGGCAGCTCTCCTTTTTCGTTCAGCAAATTTCCTTTGGAAGCAACACCAATCAAAGTGCCGACCGTATCAAACAAATCAACAAACAAAAACGCAAACATCACGATGACAAAATTCATCGGATTGTGTACCACATAATTAAAGTCAAACTGCATAAAAGTCGGTGCAAGCGACGGGAATGGTGTGTAATTTGCAAAAGACGGGATGTTGGAATAAACTCCGGCTGCAGAGTTGACTACATACCAGCCGGAAAGCTCTGCAAAAATACCAAGAATCCAAGTTGCCAGAATTCCAAGAAGGATAGCAGCTTTCACATGATAATGAGTCAAAACACCGATCAAAATAACACCAATTAAAGCGAGAACAACGGTAGGAGAAGCAAAATCACCGAGTGCAACCAAAGTAGAAGAAGAAACTTTTCCATCAACAATAGAAGCGTCCGATCGAATGATTCCTGCACCTTTCAGCCCGATCATCGAAATAAAAAGGCCAATACCAGCAGTGATTCCATATTTGAGGTTTTCCGGAATTCCGTTTACAATTTTTTCACGGAATTTGCAAAGGGAAAGCAAAATGAAGATAAAGCCTTCTACCAGAACCGCAGTCAATGCGATTCTCCAGGCACCGTCTCCCAATCCCATACCAAGACATACGGAATAGGTGAAATAGGCATTCAGTCCCATGCCGGAAGCCAAAGCCACCGGGTAGTTTGCGAAAAAGCCCATCACAAAAGTTGCAATTGCTGCAGACAGCGCTGTTGCAACGAATACCGCGTTTTGATCCATCCCTGTTAACCCCAACAAGCTGGGGTTTACCGCCAAAATATAAGCCATCGCAAGGAAGGTTGTCAGGCCGGCCAGGATTTCAGTTTTTACGTTGGTACCGTGCTCTTTTAGTTTGAAGATTTTTTCCAAAAGTATTCACGCTCCTCTTTCACTCTCGATCTTTTTTGCGGATTTTCCGCAAGAATTACAGATTTAAGTATACCTCATTTGACAAAAAAATCAACAGATTATTCATAAATCGTTCATAATTACAGGAAAT
>DIQY01000009.1:0-145 GCA_002424295.1 Ruminococcaceae bacterium UBA5450
CATGTATGTAAAAATGGGTTATGCCGATGCACTTTTGGGTGGTGCTACTTATTCTACTGCAGATACGGTTCGCCCGGCACTGCAGCTCATTAAAACAAAGCCCAGCAATAAGATCGTGAGTAGCTGCTTCGTTCTGAATCGTCCA
>DIQY01000009.1:374-668 GCA_002424295.1 Ruminococcaceae bacterium UBA5450
TTCTGATGATGATTTGGTTGAGATCGCTCTGGAATCTGCAAAGACCGCTCGTTTCTTTGATATGGATCCAAAGGTTGCGGTACTTTCTTACAGCACGAAGGGTTCCGGCAAGGGAGAGAGCGTGGATAAGATGCGTTCTGCTACTGAGAAGATTTTGGCTGCAAAACCGGACTTCGATGTGGATGGCGAATTCCAGTTTGACGCTGCATTCTCTAAAGAGGTTGGCTCTTTGAAGGCCCCAGGTTCAAAGGTTGCCGGTCAGGCAAACACCTTTATTTTCCCGGATATCAACGC
>DIQY01000009.1:850-1039 GCA_002424295.1 Ruminococcaceae bacterium UBA5450
CTTTATTTTCCCGGATATCAACGCTGGCAACATCGGTTATAAAATCGCTCAGCGCCTTGGTGGCTTTGAGGCGATTGGGCCGATCCTGCAGGGCCTGAACGCACCGATCAATGACCTGTCCCGTGGCTGCAATGCTGAAGAAGTATACAAAATGGCAATTGTAACAGCTGGTATGGCTTGATTCTGTAA
>DIQY01000009.1:1204-5304 GCA_002424295.1 Ruminococcaceae bacterium UBA5450
AGCTGGTATGGCTTGATTCTGTAAAAGATTTATAGATTTATATTTATTATTTACTCAGCGGTTTCCTTTTATTTGAAGCAAATCTGTTTTATCGGAGCGTTTTAAGTAGGAGGGAGCCGCTTTTTATTATAAAAGCAATGAAAATTTGTATGATATGTAAATAATTGGGAATCTTTTAAATAAATCTTAACTTCAATTAGGGGGGAATCTCGATGAAAAGCCGAATTACAAAAATTACGGCGCGCTGGATTTTAGATAGCAGAGGCAATCCAACAGTAGAAGCAACGATGTTTTTAGCAGATGGAACTCACGCGAAAGCGGCAGTTCCGAGCGGGGCTTCTACCGGTCAGCATGAGGCAGTGGAATTGCGGGACGGCGGTGCGTTTTTTAATGGAATGGGAGTCAAAAAAGCAGTTCAAAATATTGAGCAGGAAATAGCACCGGCTTTGCATGGGATGGATGCCTGTGATCTGATGTCACTGGATGCTGCAATGTGTGCATTGGACGGTACCAAAAACAAGGAACGTCTGGGAGCCAATGCAATTTTAGCAGTCAGCATGGCGGCAGCCAGAGCGGCTGCCGCGAGCAGCGGACAGGCATTGTGGGAATTCTTGCAGGAAGAAGAAAACTTCACAAGAACAAAGCCGCCGATACCGTTTTTGAATGTCCTAAATGGTGGTGCTCATGCTGGAAATAAGTTGGATACCCAGGAATTTATGCTGGTGCCGCAGGGAAAAGATTTTGAGGAAAATCTGCGGCGCAGTGCGGAGGTTTATCATGCGTTAAAGAAAATTTTGCGAGAAAGAAATCTTTCTACCGCGGTGGGAGATGAGGGCGGTTTTGCACCGGAGCTTGAAAGTGATGAGGAAGCCCTTGACTGTCTGACAGAAGCGGTAGAAAAAGCAGGATATGAGCCCGATAAAGATTTTCAATTTGCATTGGATTTTGCGGCAAGCGAATGGGCCGATCAAGAAGGACATTATCTTCAGCCCAAGAGCGGCCATATTTTTACCACGCAGGAATTGGTGGAATATGAAAAGAAATTGATCGAAAAATATCCGATCTGTTCTCTGGAGGATCCAGTTGGAGAAGAAGATTGGGAAGGCTGGAGAATGATCACAAAAGAATGCGGAGATCTTGTGTGGCTGGTCGGCGATGATTTCTTTGTTACAGATTCTAAGAGGCTGCAGCGCGGCATTGACGAAAAATGTGCCAATTCGATTTTAATTAAGCTCAATCAAATCGGAACGGTTACCGAAACGCTGAATGCGATCCGCACAGCGCAGTCAAATCAGTATCATGTAATTGTTTCTCATCGGTCGGGTGAAACAGCGGATACTTTTATTGCCGATTTAGCGGTGGCTGTTGGGGCGGATGCCTTAAAATCAGGCGCGCCGTGCCGCTCGGAGCGAACGGAAAAGTATAACCGTATGATGGAAATTCTTTCGCCGCAAAAGTGAAATTTATTTGAAGAGGGCGACTGACGAACTTGTCAGCCGCCTTTTTATGCCTTTTTGAGAATGTTGCAGCAGTTAAAATTTTTTTAAAAAGTGCTTGACAATCGAAAAAGCTGAGTGTATTATTGTATTAAGTTGTTAATACAATTAAAAATAGAACTGGTGAAGACGAAAGGAGGACAGACGATGGTATGGAAATTCACAGAAGATCGTCCAATTTATACGCAACTGGTTGAACAGCTTCAACTGCGGATTGCGATGGGGCAGTATCCTCCGGGAGGAAAATTTCCCAGTGTTCGTGAGTTGGCGTCTGAGGCCGCTGTTAATCCTAATACGATGCAGCGAGCGTTAACACAGCTGGAAAGCAGTGGCCTGCTTTACAGCGAGCGTACCGCAGGAAGATTTGTAACAAAGGAGGCAGACCGAATTATGCAGATGAAAAAAGAGATGGCACAACATTTGATGACAGAATTTTTGCGTGGAATGAAAGAACTTGGTTTTACAAAAGAGCAGACGATTCGGCTGCTCCAGCAGATGGAGGAGGAATCAATATGAATGAGCAATTAGAACAGACCGCCCCGATTCCACAGGTGCAGGGAGAGCATGCTCCTATATTGGTCTGTGAGCATCTGAGCAAATTTTATCCGCAGTGTCTGGCTCTTAATGATCTAAGCCTTTCGCTGCAGCCGGGCCGAATTGTTGGGCTTCTCGGCCCGAACGGAAGCGGAAAAACGACCCTTATTAAATTGATCAATGGACTTTTAACGCCTACCAGCGGACAGATCACAATCAGTGGAATGAAGCCGGGTCCTCAGACAAAGGCGATCGTTTCTTATCTTCCGGATCGGAACAGCCTCCCGGAATGGATGACGACTGAAGAATTGCTCCATTTCTTTGCGGATTTTTATGCGGATTTTGATATTGGAAAAGCTCGTGAGATGCTTCAACACTTGCACATCACAGAAAAAATGCGTTTAAAGACCATGAGTAAAGGAACCAAAGAAAAGGTGCAGCTGATTTTGACAATGAGCCGTGCTGCAAAGCTGTATTTGTTGGATGAACCGATTGGCGGAGTCGATCCGGCGGCCAGAGATTATATTCTGGAGACCATTATCAGCAATTACAGCAAAGATGCCTGTGTCATTATCAGTACTCATTTGATTGCGGATATTGAGAAAATTTTGGATGAGGTTTTGTTCTTAAATAGCGGAGTGCTTGTAATGCAGTCTAGCGTAGATGATATTCGGGAAAAAGAGGGCAAGAGCGTTGATGCGCTTTTCCGGGAGGTATTCAGATGCTAAGAAAGTTATTAAAATATGAATTAAAAGCAACTTCACGGACCTTCCTGCCGATGTATGGATTACTTTTTCTGTTTTCGATTGCAATGCTGATTATGTTTAAGAATCCATCCGGAACTTTTGGAACGACTCCCATGGCCATCATTGGGTTTTTGATCGGCATTGGATATACGGTTTTAGTGACGGCAATTTTTGTGATGACTATCGTTATCAGTATTCAACGCTTTAACCGCAATCTTTTAGGGCATGAGGGATATTTAAGTTTGACTCTGCCAACAACAATTGCGCAACATATCTGGGCAAAGCTTTTGGTTTCCTGCCTTTGGGTAATCCTAAGCTGTGTTGCTTTGGTGATTTCCGTTATGATCATGGCAGCGAATGACAATATGATGCGTGTCCTTTCGTCCATATTCTCTTCTATGGGTAAAGCCACTCAGATGTACGGCGGATCAGTTTGGGCTATGGGATTTTCTATACTCGCTGTCATAGTTACAGCTCTACTGCAGTGTATTCTTGGCGTTTATATGGCAATCGCGGTCGGTTCTCTCTGCCCGAAGCATCGGGTGCTTACAGGAATCGGAGCCTATACGCTTGGCGGAATTGTACAGGGAACTGTCGGCTATTTCTTCTTCAGAGGATTTGATAGAGCAACCAGTGCCGATGGTATCTTGGCAGGTTGGTTTCAAACGCTTTCTGCGAGTGACAATATCAGTCAAGTTGAGTTTGATATTCGGCAGATGCATATGTTTTCGATCTCTTTGGGCAGTATAGCGATCTTTTTCCTGGTGTTCTGTGCTATCTTCTTTGTGATTACGCATCAAATTCTCAAGAATCATCTGAATCTGCAGTAAAAAGGAGGAAACTTTGTGGAACAAAAACAATATATTTGCCCCAAATGCGGAAATCAATCTTTTGAATCAGATCAGTTTCAGGCGACCGGTGGGAATTTTGCAAAAATTTTTGATATTCAAAACAAGAAATTCTATACGATTACCTGTACGCGATGCGGCTATACAGAACTTTATAAGACAATGACTGACGATGCGTGGAATATTTTGGACTTTCTGATTGGGAAATAATAAGCAGCAGCACTTCGGTATTTTTGAACTCGAAGTGCTGCTTTTTTTGGAAAAAATGCGCAATGCGTTGACATTTGAAAAGAGGAGTCGTATTCTGGAACTATTAAGAATTTTGTTGAACGGGGGCTGTTATGGAAGCAATCCTTACAAAAAAACTTACAAAAATTTATTCGGAAAAAGTCGTTGCCTTAAATGACTTTTCTTTTACAGTTTCCGAGGGAACCATTTATGGCCTGCTGGGCGGAAAAGGTGCCGGAAAGACAACT
>DIQY01000005.1 GCA_002424295.1 Ruminococcaceae bacterium UBA5450
TTTTATGGTCGAACTTGCCGCCGATAAAGAGCAGATCGATACTGTTTTCCTGGATCCGCCCCGCGCCGGAAGCAGCGAGCCGTTTTTAGCAAGCCTTAACCGTCTAAATCCAAAACGAGTCGTCTACATTTCGTGCAATCCTGAAACGCAGGCAAGGGATTTTGATTATCTTGTCAAGCTGGGTTGGAAAGTAAAAGCACTTCAGCCGGTAGATATGTTCCCGCATACGAACCATATTGAGACGGTAGCGCTTCTGATGAAAGCTGAAACGGGAAAATGACCGATCAGGCTCCGATTTTATCGATTTTAAACTTTTCTCATATCTACGAGGAAGAACGTTTCTACCAGCACGAACGAATTCACTGGATTGACTGCACCGACCTTAGCGGAACAGACGGATTCTGCGATGAAAAAGCCGCCAAAGAAATTCGAAAACGAATTTCTTTGGAACCGATTCGCAGGATTCACTTTATTGATTCTGGAAATTATCATTACATCACCAGGTTCTGGATAGAAAAGATTTTAACTCCTTTTTCTCTGGTTGTCTTTGACCACCATTCTGATATGCAGAAGCCGCTTTTTTCTGATCTTCTTTCCTGCGGAGACTGGATTTTAGATTCTTTAAAAAAGCTTCCGCTGCTCAAAAAAGTAATTTTGGTGGGACTTTCCAAAGAACAGGAAGCAAGAATTCCCACGGAATTTCGAGACCGGGTCTTGTGCATTGACAGTTCTCATCTGAATCTTCCGGAAGCTCAGTTTTCGGAACTCTGCGGAAAATTCCCAATTTATATTTCCATCGATAAAGATGTTCTCAGCAAAAAAGTAGTGAACACCTCCTGGGATCAAGGCATCATGAGTCTTTCACAACTGCGTCAAATGCTTGCTTTTCTGCTGCGCCATCGAGAAATTCTCGGCATTGATATCTGCGGGGAATGCCCTGACTGCATTGAATTTTTAAAAAGTATCAGTCAAAATGACCGCATCAATGCATCTCTGCTCAAGTTTTTGGAATCTTTAGAAACATAGAAATCAAAGTGGGATTGGCCTCCCATTAAACATAAAAAGAGAAAAAAGAGAGGATTTTATCAGCTATGAATACATCACCTGACTCCCCGCACAAGAACGGGAATTTCAGCTCGAATTTTGGATTTATTATTGCCTGCGTAGGCTCAGCCGTAGGGCTAGGGAACATTTGGATGTTTCCTTACCGTCTCGGGCAATACGGCGGCGCCGCTTTTCTGATTCCCTATTTGCTGTTTGTATTTTTATTCGGCTGGGTAGGGCTTTCCGCTGAATTTGCGATTGGACGCCGCGCGCGCACCGGGACCCTGGGTGCCTATGAATATTGTTTCGAAAGTCGCGGCAAGAAAAAACTCGGTTCTATTCTCGGCTGGATTCCGCTTTTAGGTTCTCTTGGCATTGCCATCGGCTATGCGATTATTATTGGATGGGTTGTGCGTTCCTGTTATGGCTCTATCACGGGAGAGATTTTCGTTGGAGAAGCAAAAGAATTTTTCTCACAGGCGACCGGTGATTTTGGAAGCCTTTTTTGGAATGCACTGGTTATTATTCTTGTCTGTTGGATTCTTCTTGCCGGCACCACAAAAGGGATTGAAAAAGCAAGCCGGGTCATGATGCCGCTTTTTTTTGTGCTGTTTCTGGTTCTAGCAATCTGGGTTGCGTTTCTTCCGGGTGCCAAAGAAGGATACGAGTTTCTGCTGATTCCAAAATGGGATGCGCTCCTTCGCAGTGATACCTGGGTAATGGCTATGGGACAAGCTTTTTTCTCTCTTTCCATCACCGGTTCCGGCATGATCGTCTATGGCGCCTATCTGGACAAAAGTGCCGATATTCCAAGCGCTTCGCTGCGCACTGCACTATTCGATACCATCGCCGCTCTGCTCGCTGCATTCGCCATTATGCCGGCTGTCTTTGCATTCCACATTGATGCAACCAGCGGTCCTTCTCTGATGTTTCTTACCTTACCCGGCATTTTTAAGCAAATTCCGATGGGGCAGGTTTTCTCCATCTTTTTCTTTGTTTCCGTGATATTTGCCGGAATTACTTCTTTAATCAACATGTTTGAGGCGGTAATCGAAAGCTGGCAGCACCGATTTTCTATCCCCCGCAAAGCAGCCGTCCTTTTATGCGGTGCGCTGACGCTTTTAGTCGGAATTTTTATCGAGGCAGAACCAAAAGTAGGGAGCTGGATGGACTTTGTTTCCATTATCATCGTTCCAATTGGAGCTGTTCTCGGCGCAATTTCTGTTTACTATATTCTCGGATATGATAAAATTAAAGAGGAACTCCAGATCGGTCACCCAAAGCCGCTTTCAAAAAGCTATCCAATCTTTGCAAAATATATTTATGTTCCACTCACCATTATCGTACTGGTCCTGGGTCTCTGTTTCCACGGAATCGGCTAACGGAAAGTTTTTAAACTAAAGGAGGATGCCCTATGGATATTCAAAAAACGATCCAAAATCTTCAAAAGCATGGTTTTACTGTCTCGTATTTTAAAACCGGAGCAGAAGCTGCCTCTCATCTTGTCTCTGAACTGCATGGCAAAACAATTGGGATTGGCGGAAGTGTGACGATTGATCAGCTCGGCGTCTATGACCAACTTACAAAAGAGAATACCGTTTTTTGGCACTGGAAACAGCAGCCGGCAAAAGAAGTACGGACTTCTTCCCTTTCCGCACAGGTCTATCTGACCTCTGCCAATGCAATCGCGCAAAGCGGCGAGATCATCAATATTGACGGCAGTGGAAATCGAATCTCCGCCTCTCTTTACAATCATGAGAAAGTAATTTTTATTGTCGGAACCAATAAAATTGCTGATGACTATGATTCCGCCATGTGGCGTGCGCGGAACATTGCCGCGCCGCTTAATGCCCGAAGGCTGCATCGAAAAACGCCTTGCGCCATGGGAAAAGAACTTAAATGCTATGATTGCGATAGCCCCGAACGTATCTGCAACGGTGTTTCTGTACTTCTTCGCAAGATGGGTGGTATCCCTGAAATGGAAGTTATCCTGATCGACGAAGATCTGGGATATTAAAAATGAAAAGGTTCCCTCAATCGTAGGAAAAAACTATGATTGGGGGAATTGTTATGTAAAAAAGAAAATATACTCATTCTACGGGATTTTTGATTACTAATCAGATAAAGCTTTCATGCGAATAAATTGACTTCTTTTGTTTAGGCATGATATAATTAGAGTATTAGTCAAATAAAAATTTTTTTACAATTTGAGGGGTTCATTCATGAAAAGAAAGATCACGGCAATTTTTGCGGCAGCAATTTTATTGTTCGCCGCTGGCTGCAGCACACAAACTGCTTCTTCCAGCGCTGCTAAGAGTTCTTCCTCTTTGGTCTCTTCTTCGTCGTATCAAACGACAGAGTATTTGCCGCTGGGAAGCATTGTAACCTTGGTTGATAGTTCGAATAAAATTATGATTTCCGGATATGCCTCTAAAGATTCCGACGGTTCTGTTTGGGATTACTGTGGTATTCTTTACCCGGACGGATATACAGATGCTTCTAAGCTCTATCGCTTTAATCGTTCTCAAGTGAGCAGTATCGTCTCTGATGGATATACTAATGATGATATGAAAGCGTGGTTGTCTCAGATCAAAAATCGAATGCAGGCACGCGGATAATTTTTACAAATCTTCGATGAAAAGGAGTTTTCATGAACGAATCAAATTCTTTTTCGGAAGGTTCTCCGAAAAATTCTGTTCCAAATCCGGAAATTTCGGACTCTGCAAAAAAAGTTCCAACGGCACAAAATGGTTTTACTCTGCCAAGCGACCCAAAAGTCACTGATTCTACAGAACAAACTTTACCACCAGAAACACAGAAGGATCCTACTACTCAAACCACCTTTGAAGATCCAATCTCGTTTGCCTCTCTTGTAGCTGCACAGCGCCTTTCCTATGCGGAAATGCGGGATACCCGCCGCTGCGCAAGCCATTCTTCTTTTCTGGTGCTTATCTCTATCTGTCTGATGAATCTTCTGATCTTAGGGTTCACTTGGTTATGCCGTTCCAATCCTGCCTTACACAGCAATAACAGCAGCTTCTTCTACCTAAAGCCAATCATTTATTATTCTATTTCCTGCTTTTCCTACTGCGTCGCGATTGGATTTCCGGCTTTGTTTTATCAGCTCCATACTCACCAACCGCTGGAAAAAGTTGTTCGGTTTGATTCTGCAAAAAGTCATGGCCTTTCGCGCAGCGCAATCATTTGCATGTTTTTTGCCGGAATGGGGTTAACGCTGCTTGCAAATTATCCCACCTCTTTTGTCACCCAAATTCTTCAGATGTTCGGGATTACTCATGTTTCTCCCGACGATATGCCGCTCACATCAGATGTTGCCACCCAGATTTTTTACATGCTCTATGGTACCCTGATTCCTCCCCTTGTGGAAGAGCTGCTTTTCCGCGGTGTGATTTTAAACATTCTCAGGCGGCATGGCGATTCCTT
>DIQY01000118.1 GCA_002424295.1 Ruminococcaceae bacterium UBA5450
AATGACCTTTTTGGCTTTACACCAGGAGGAAATGTACAGCTTTTTACACATAATGATATTGATGATCCGGTGAGGGATGTTGTTAAGATTGTGAAGGGCGGAACACTGGGAATTGATAAGGAATGGCCGAGCCGTTTTCTGATCAGTCTTTTAAAACAGCGTCCTGATATCAAGCCGGTTGTAGGCAGTGCGCCGGTAGATTTTGCGAGAATGCGCAAAGACCAGAAAGAGATCGATGCTTTGCGCAGATCCTCTCAAATTAATGATGCTGTGATGGAAGCTTCTCTTACAGCAATTAAAGAGGGTGCTCGTGAGCAGGAGCTTGAGAGCATTGTGGAAAAGAATTTTGCAGAGCGAGGAGCAGACCGTTCTCCGGAGGGACAGCTGGTCTGTTTTGGTGCGAATTGTGCGGATCCGCATCACGCTTCCAATGAGACCGTGATCAAGAGCGGAGATTCCGTTATTTTCGATATTTTTATTCCAATTAAACGCTATTGGTGCGATATGACTCGTACTGTTTTCTTTAAAGAAGCAGATGAGGAACACCGCAAGGTTTATGAGATCGTCCGGAAGGCAAACGAAAAGGCCGAATCGGTGATTCGACCTGGAGTACCAATGTGCGAATTCGATCTGACGGCACGAAAAGTGGTTGAAGATGCTGGATACGGTCCGTATTTTAATCATCGTTTAGGCCATGGATTGGGGATTGACTGCCATGAGCCGCCGGATAATTCCAGCGTCTGCAAAGTGATTGCAGAACCAGGCATGGTCTTTAGCGTAGAACCGGGGATCTATTTAAAAGATCGTCTCGGCGTGCGGATTGAAGATTTGGTGTTGGTCACCGAAACCGGCTGTGAAGTTTTGAACCATTATACAAAGGAGCTCCAAATTATTAAGTAGAGCCATTAAAAATAAACCGGATTGCAAGTCCAGCAATCAGGCATGCGGTAAGGTCTCCCATTAGGGCGGCCGGAATGGTATGCTTTGTTTTTTTGATCCCTACCGCACCAAAATAAACAGATACGCAGTAAAAAGCAGTTTCGGTGCTGCAGGCTAATACGGAGGCAATTCTGCCGGAAAAAGAATCCGGTCCCTGTTGTTTTAAAATTTGTGTGAAGATTGCAGTAGAGCCGCTGCCGGAGATTGGCTTCATAAGAATCAGCGGTGTAACTGCTTCAGGAATGCCTAAGAACTGTGTTACCGGCTTTAATGCACCGGAGAGCAGATCGAGTGCCCCGGAAGCTTTAAACATCGTTACAGCCGCCATCAGACCAACCAGAGTGGGCAGAATTGTAAAAGAAGTTTTCAGCCCTTCTTTAGCGCCTTCTGTAAAAGTATCAAAAATCGGAACTTTCCGAAAAATTCCGAAAAGCAGCAGCAGCAGGATGGTGATGGGGAGTGCCCATGAACCAAGTTTATCCACGAACTTTCCGCCTTTCAAAGAGCTTTGCAGATAAAACGGCGACTAACAAAGCACAGATCGAGGTAATCCATACCGCAGGCAGCAAATCAAATGGATTTTGGGCACCATATTTTGCGCGAATTGTTGCCATATAGGTTGGAATTAGCTGAAGGGAAGCAGTGTTTAGCACCACGAAAAGAACCATCGAGCGGTTTGCTTCGTCTCCGCATTGTGGATCGCATTTTTTGAGTTCCTTCATCGCTGAGATACCAAGAGGCGTTGCAGCGTTTCCGAGCCCCAGAAAATTTGCGGTTAAATTCATACAAATCGCACCGGCGGCACGAGAACCTGGTTTGAGATCGGGAAAAAGGTGTTTTAAAATCGGATGCAGAATTTTTGCAAGAAGCTGTGTTAAGCCGCCTTTTTCAGCGATATGCATCATACCGGTCCAAAAGCACATCATCCCCATTGTAGCAAAACAAAGCTCTACAGCGCTTTGTGCACCGGAGAGAACAGCGTTCGCCAGTTCTTCCGTTCTGCCGGTTAAACAGGCACATAAAATACTGACTAATAAAAGCCCGGTCCAGATCCAATTTAGCATCATTTTCATCCCCTTAGATAAAAAATATGAATACAAATGTGAATAAATTTTGAATTTTTAATTCCCAAAACGATTAAACATTGACTTATTATGGAAAATGTATTACAATGGTGACGAATTATGGGAGCATATTATTATCAGGAAGGATGAGCAAAATGAAATCTACCGGTATCATGCGCAAAGTGGATGAATTAGGTCGTATTGTATTGCCGAAAGAACTGCGGAATGCATTGGATATCAAAGAAAAGGATCCATTGGAGATTTTTGTCGGAGACAGAGGCGAAATCATTCTCCGCAAATATCAGCCAGCGTGCATTTTCTGCAACAGTATGGAAAACATTCGCACATTTAAAGGACACAATGTATGTCGAGATTGCATGCAGAAAATGTCTAAGTATATGAATGAGGATGATTAACTCCAATCGCTTTTTAAAGAAAATTTATTAAAGCCAAATAAAAAGCAGCTTACAGGAATAACCTGTAAGCTGCTTTTTATATCTTGAATAACTTTTAAAATGCTTTCAGGGAAATTAATTCATTTCTTTCATAGAATCGAGAATGGAATCCACGAGAGCATCAAGTTCAATTTCTTTATCTTCATGCAGAGAAGAAGCCATTGTGACACGTTCGTTGAGTACTGTCATGTCTTTCATCTCTTCATTGAGAAATTTTTGCATCAAATCGCCGGATTTACAAGCCCAAGAACCATTCTCAATAATGGCAACCGTGCGCTTTTGGACATTCAGCGCTTTCATATCCATCAGATAATTGTGCATGGCAGGATAAATCCCGAGATTGTAAGTAACAGAAGCTAAAACAATATGACTATACTTGAAGGACTCTGCGATCAGTTGAGAAACATTTGTGGAAGAGACATCATACATAGCGATGTTTGTCATGCCTTTGTCACATAGTTTTGCGGCTAGTGCTTCGGCAACAGATTCGGTGTTTCCATACATGGAAGCATAAACGATCAAAGCACCTTTTACCTCTGGCTCATATCGGCTCCAAATATCATATTTTTTAATAAAGTACATCAAATCTTTGCGCCAAACTGGACCATGCAGTGGGCAAATATACTTGATCTGATCGAGAATTCCTCCGGCCTTTTTTAAAAGCAGTTGAATATGCGGGCCGTATTTTCCGACAATATTTGTTAAATAACGGCGGGCATCGTCCAGCCAGTCACGGTCAAAGTCGACTTCATCCGCGAAAAGCTTTCCATCCAGTGCGCCAAAGGTGCCAAAAGCATCTGCGGAGAATAATGCACCATTTGTAGTATCAAATGTGACCATAACTTCCGGCCAGTGAACCATAGGGGCAAATACAAAGGTAACAGTATGCTTGCCGAAGCTAAAAGTATCTCCCTCTTTTACTTCTACGATTTGATGTGAATCAATTTCAAATCCAAACTGGCGCATAAGCATAAATGCTTTTTCGTTGCTGATCAGTGTTACATTTGGCCAACGCAGCAAGATTTCATTAATGGAAGCTGCGTGATCCGGTTCCAGATGGTTAATCACAAGATAGTCGAGTGGCCGTCCGGCAAGTACATGCTGTGCGTTTTCCAATAATTGACGGCAGTAAGACCAATCGACCGTATCGAACATTACAGCTTTTTCATCCAGCAAAAGATATGAATTATAGGTAACTCCTCTTGGAATTGGATATGCATTTTCAAAAAGAGCAAGGCGATGATCGTTTGCTCCTACCCAGTATAAATCTTCCGTTACATTTCTAACGCAATACATGAAATTTCCTCCCTTCGATTTTATGCTTCAATAAACTGATCTTTTGGCTCGGCGCACTCGGGGCAGACCCAATCCACAGGCAAATCCTTAAATTGGGTACCGGATGCGATTTCACTGTCTTGATCGCCCAATTCCGGTAC
>DIQY01000119.1 GCA_002424295.1 Ruminococcaceae bacterium UBA5450
AAGGATATGCAGGAAGATAAAGAGCCGGTCTTTGATGCTTGTGATACCCTGCATATGTGTCTTACCACTTTTATTCCCATGATTAAGACCATGCGCGTTTTGCCGCAGAATATGCGCAAAGCTGCCGCCGGCGGATTTATCAATGCTACTGATGCAGCCGATTATCTGGTAGAAAAAGGAATGCCTTTCCGGGATGCTTACCGGGTTGTTGGAGAATTAGTCGGCGAGTGTGTGGAAAAGGGAACGACACTGGAAGCACTGCCTTTAAAAAATTATCAGGCACATTCTGAACTCTTTGATGAAGGAATCTATGATGCCATCAGCCTCGAAAAATGTGTAAACGGCAGAACAGTTTTAGGCGGACCTGCTCCGCAAAATGTTGAAAAAGAAGCAAAACGTATCTTAGCAATGGTATAAATAAAAAAAACAGCTCTTTTTTCTAGAGCGCGTATAAAAAAGGGGGAACCAATCGATGAAATCCATCAAAGTCGGCGTCGTCGGCGCCACCGGATATGCAGGCGCAGAATTGTGCCGTCTTCTTGCAAATCACCCGCAGGCATCTCTTACAGCCATCAGCAGTGTAAGTTTTGAAGGGAAAGCGCTGAGCGAAGTATATCCAGCCTATTATGACTTGTGCGATCTGGTCTGCGGAAACCAGGAACAGGTCGTGGAAAAAAGTGATGTGATTTTTGCTGCTTTGCCACATGGACTTTCACAGGTACTGGGAAAAGAGTGCTGGGATCAGAATAAAGTTTTTATTGATCTCGGCGCGGATTTTCGATTGGAAAAAGCAGAGGATTATGAACTTTGGTATAAGAATAAATTCCAGTATCCAGAGCTTCACAAAGAGGCCGTTTATGGCCTGCCGGAGCTTTTCCGCGAGGAAATTAAGGGAAAGCGCCTGATCGCAAATCCCGGTTGTTATACTACGGCCGTGCCTCTGGCACTTGTTCCGGCATTAAAGGCAGGATTGATTGAGCAGGACGGAATTATTGCCGACTGCAAATCCGGCGTGACCGGAGCGGGACGTAACAGTACGCAGGATACTCATTATCCGGAACTCAATGAAGGCATGCATGCCTATAAGGTCGCTGCGCATCGCCATACGCCCGAAATTGAGCAGAGTCTTTCTAAAATCACCGGAAACTCAATGAAGGTGCTTTTTGTGCCGCACCTTCTGCCCGTTAACCGCGGAATCCTTGCAACTTGCTACGCAAAGCTGAAGAATGGCACGACGCTTTCACAACTTCAAGAGGTTTACGAGGAAGCCTATCAGAATGAATATTTTATTCGCCTTCTGCCGAAGGGAAAAGAAGCGGATATTCATAATGTACGGTATTCTAATTTCTGCGATATTTCACTTCATATTGATCCGCGTACCAATACATTTATCGCGGTCAGCGCGCTTGATAATATGGTAAAAGGCGCGGCAGGTCAGGCAATTCAAAATATGAATCTGGCATTCGGCCTAGACGAAACAGAGGGTCTTACCGCATGGCCGCCGGCATTTTAAGGAGGACGGATCTATGAAGTTTATAGACGGAGGAATTACAGCGCCAAAAGGTTTTATGGCAGGTGGAATGCACTGTGGGATTCGTCCTAATAAAAAGAAGCCGGATCTGATGATGCTCAAAAGTGAAGTCCCCTGTAATGCGGCCGGCGTTTATACCAGTAATCTGGTAAAAGGCGCATCGATCGAGGTTTGCAAAAATCATCTGACGGATGGAGTTGCTCAGGC
Organism: Ruminococcaceae bacterium UBA5450; assembly: GCA_002424295.1. Classification (GTDB taxonomy): domain Bacteria; phylum Bacillota; class Clostridia; order Oscillospirales; family Acutalibacteraceae; genus Caproicibacterium. The sequence continues at coordinate 1,739 of DIQY01000119.1, forward strand.
TGTGATTGCTAATTCCGGCAACGCCAACACCTGCAATTCAGATGGAGTGGAAAAGGCCGAAAAAATGGCAGAAGCCGCTGCAAGTGCATTAAAAATCAAAGCGCAGGATGTTTTGGTCGCGAGTACCGGAGTTATCGGGAAACCACTGCCGATTGAGCCAATTTTAAAGGCAGCACCCGTTCTGGCAAAAAAGCTCAGCAAAGAAGGCGGAGATGATGCTGCGAAAGCGCTGATGACGACTGATACGGTTCCTAAAAATCTTGCAGTAGAGTTTATGCTCGGGGGACATGTGGTACGTTTAGGCGGCGCTGCAAAGGGCAGCGGAATGATTCACCCAAATATGTGTACCATGCTCTGCTTTTTGACGACGGACGCCGCAATTTCGACCGAGGCGTTGGAAAGTGCTTTGCAGGAGTCGGTGAAGAACAGCTTTAATATGATCAGCGTAGATGGGGATACCAGTACGAACGATACCTGCTGCATTATGGCGAACGGCCTTGCGAAAAATGAGCCAATCACAACGGACGGAGAAGATTATCAGACCTTTTTAAAGGCAATGAAAATGCTCTGTACCGCGCTCTGTAAGATGATGGCAAAAGACGGAGAAGGCGCGACAAAGCTTCTTGCTTGTCGGGTAGCAGGAGCTTCTTCCGATGAAAATGCTAGAATCGTTGCAAAGACGATTATCTGTTCTTCCCTGGTAAAAGCTGCGATGTTTGGAGCAGATGCCAACTGGGGACGGGTGCTTTGTGCGATTGGATATTCCGGAGTGCCGGTGGATATCCATGCCGTCGATGTTGCATTCCGTTCTAAAATGGGCGCAATTAAAGTTTGCAAAGATGGTGCCGGAATTGATTTTGATGAAGAAACCGCTAAGAAAATTCTTTTGGAAGATGAAATCGGAATCGATGTAACGCTCCATGACGGCGATTTTGAGGCAACTGCCTATGGGTGTGACCTCACTTATGATTATGTAAAGATTAATGGTGATTATCGGACCTGATGAGAAGGAGGAACCCCCCTTGAATATTTTAGATGCAGATCGGGCACAGGTTTTGGTGGAGGCATTGCCTTATATCCAGAAGCTGGCGGGAAAAACAATCGTTGTCAAGTACGGCGGAAATGCAATGATCGATGATCATCTGAAAGACGCTGTGATGAGTGATTTGGTTCTGATGCAGCTTGTCGGAATCCATGTGGTTTTGGTTCATGGCGGCGGCCCGGAAATCAATGCAATGCTCAAAAAAGTCGGAAAGAAAAGCGAATTTATTAAAGGAATGCGCGTGACCGACCAGGAGACAATCGATATTGTTCAAATGGTTTTAGCAGGAAAGGTCAATAAAGACTTGGTGCAACTTTTACAGCGCCATGAGGGCAAAGCAATCGGGCTTTGCGGTCTGGATGGTGACCTGATGTGTGCGGAAAAGAAAGTTTCTGAAGATGACCTTGGGTTTGTCGGAGAAATTACAGAAGTCAAAAATGAAGTAATCAATGATGCAATCGAAAAAGGATATATTCCGATTATTTCCACAGTAGCCGGCAGCCGGCAAGGCCAGGTATTTAATATCAATGCAGATATTGCCGCGGCGCATATTGCTGCGAGTCTTCATGCTGAAAAGCTCATTTTGATGACGGATATCCGCGGACTTTTACGAGATAAAGAGGATGAGGAAACCTTGATCCCGATTGTCAATCTTTCTTCTGTACCAAAACTGCAGAAAGATGGGGTTATTTCCGGCGGCATGATCCCCAAAATTGACTGTTGTGTAGAGGCGGTTCGTCAAGGCGTTAAGCGTGCGCATATTATCGACGGCCGGGTTCCGCATTCCATTTTGGTGGAGCTCTTTACCGATGCCGGTATTGGCACGATGTTCTGTTAATATAGAGGAGGCACTTTATGGAATTTGAAAAGATCAAAGCACAGGCAGATCAGTATATGATGCACACCTACCACCGCTTTTCCGCAGCGCTGGTAAAAGGAAAAAATGCGACCGCATGGGATGCAGATGGGAAAAAGTATATTGATTTTACTGCCGGGATCGGTGTGAACAGTCTGGGATATGCCGATCCAAAATGGGTTGCGGCGGTTTCAAAACAGGCGGGAGAAATTCAGCATACCTGTAATCTGTTTTATAACCCGCAGGTTACGTCACTAGCAGAAAATCTTTGTAAAACAGCAGGATTTTCAAAAGTGTTTTTTGGCAACAGCGGTGCAGAAGCAAACGAGTGCGCCGTTAAGGTGGCAAGAAAATATAGTTCCGATCGGTATGGATTTGACCGCTGCGAAGTGATTACCCTTCAAAATTCTTTTCATGGCAGAACGCTGGCAACTCTAGCTGCCACCGGTCAGGAACATTTTCACGAGCTATTTAAGCCGCTGCCGGCGGGATTTATTACCGCGGAACCAAACATCCAGAGTGTCATGGAGAAACTCAGCGATAAGACCTGCGCAATTTTTTATGAGCCGATTCAGGGAGAGGGCGGCGTTTTGCCCTTGACTGCGGAGTTTGTAAAAACGCTGCGGAAACTTTGTGATGAAAAAGATGTTATTTTGGTGGCGGACGAAGTACAGACCGGTGTGGGGCGTTCCGGAACTTTTTATGCGACAGAACAGTTTGGAGTAAAGCCGGATGTACTGACCAGTGCCAAGGGATTAGGCGGCGGTTTGCCGATCGGAGCATGTTTGGTCGGCGAAAAGTGTGCAGAGGTTCTCGGTATTGGTGATCACGGTACTACCTTCGGCGGGAATCCGGTGGTTTGTGCAGGCGCGAACGTCGTTTTAGAGAGACTCAATACACCGGGATTTTTACAAGAGGTTTCCGAAAAAGGTGCTTTTTTGCAGAAATCGCTTAGCAAGATGGAAAACATTGAAAATGTGCGCGGCATGGGATTAATGGTCGGTGCGAAGCCAATCGGAAAAACGGCTGCCCAAATTGCAGACCAATGTGTGGAGAACGGATTATTGGTGCTGACGGCAAAAGATGTTTTGCGCTTTTTACCGCCGCTTACCATTACGATTGAGGAATTAAAAGCAGGCCTTTCCATTCTGGAAAAGGTACTGGCTTAAAATTTTTGAGGAGGCTTATCGATGAAACATCTTTTAAAAATGCTGGATCTTTCTTCTCAGGAGATCACAGAGATTCTGGATCTTGCCGATCAGCTCAAGTATGAGAAAAAGCATGACATTGCGCATCCGCGTCTGGCAGGAAAAACATTGGGAATGATCTTTGAAAAGGCCAGTACCCGTACGCGTGTTTCTTTTGAGGTTGGCATGTATCAACTGGGAGGACTGCCGATCTTTCTTTCTTCAAAAGATATGCAGATCGGCCGCGGGGAACCGGTGCAGGATACGGCAAGAGTTCTTTCCCGGTATCTGGACGGAATTATGATTCGTACTTTTAAACAGAGCGAAGTAGAAGCTTTGGCTAATTTTGGCACGATACCGGTCATCAATGGTCTGACGGATTTATCTCATCCGTGCCAGGTGCTTGGAGATCTGATGACGATCCGTGAAAAGCATGGCAGTTTGGATGGACTTAAAATGTGCTTTATCGGCGACGGAAATAATATGATGAATTCCCTGATCGTCGGCGGCCTTAAGATGAAGATGGAAGTATCGGTTGCTTGCCCGCAGGGGTACCGTCCGGCAGCAGAAGTGCTGGATTTTGCACAGGCCTATCCGGCATTCAGCATGACGACAGATCCGAAAGAAGCGGCTGTCGGAGCAGATGTTGTGATCACAGACGTTTGGGCTTCGATGGGACAGGAAGAGGAAGCTGCAAAACGCCGCAAAGCGTTTGAAGGATTCCAGATAAACGCAGAAGTGATGGCAAAGGCAAAAAAGGATGCAATGGTACTGCATTGCCTTCCGGCACATCGCGGAGAAGAAATTACCGCGGATGTATTTGAAAAACATTCTACGGAAATCTTTGAAGAAGCTGAAAACCGTCTACATGCTCAAAAAGCAGTTATGGTAGAGCTGCTCGGCTGAGATTTCTTTGCTTCGGTGTAAATAAAAAGTGCCTCAGAAACCGAAAAACGATTTCTGAGGCACTTTTTTGCAATTATAAGGCTTTTATCATCTTTTTCCATGACTTTTGCAGGTCGTGGAATTGCTGATTATGATTTGGTACGTTTTTGATGTATTTTTCCATTTCATTCAATAGATTGAAATATCGCTTGTCATTAAAATAAGAACAGATATATGGCAGGCTCTCCTGAAGATTCTGGAGGGACTGGTCCATCATTTCTGTAAAGGAGTCCGGTTGAGTCAGATAGGTATAAAGAGGTTTATAACGAGCCCAGCCGAGGCAGGCTTTATAAAAACGATTGTTAACAGTAGCGGAATCATAAAGAGAAATCTGTTTTAGTTTTAGAGGAAGAACACCGCGCAGAAGAGATTCATAGAAGGAAAACCCATCATGAAATGTATAGACGGGAATCCACTTTACGTTATATTCATCCAGACAAGTACTGAGAATACTGTCTTCACCCCGCGCTTCCGGTGGATTATAAAATGGCAAAACTTTTGTCCGCTTTGTCAGATTGATTCCGAGATTTCCTCCGCTTATAAATTTTGCACCATTTGTTTCCAAAGCAAATTTTGCCTGATGTTCTCTCAAAATGGTTTTGTCTGCATATGTAACTCCGCCGGATGCAATCAAACGCTCAACCTCGTCCCATTTTAGTACATCACTGCTCAGAGAATCTGTAAAGCGGTGAAAGATCTCTTTTGAGAGGATCCCGTCAAAATCAATAGAAGGAACAGGCGTTAGATAGCCGCAGTGATATCCATTTGTGATATCGGAAAATTGCAGGTAACGAATATGCTCTTCCAAAACATTCTGACCGCTCCAGAGAGAAAACCCGTTTGTTTCTGTAACTGCCATAGGATATTCATCATCATCGAGAAAAATGATTCCATCAACATTTTCACGCAAAGCTTCATATAGAATAATATTTCGCTGCATAGCATAGCCGGTTCCAAATACACCGGCTGCTTCTTCTTTTGTTAAAATGGATTCTTTCACAAGCTGCTGCTTTTCTTTTTCAATGTCGTCCGGCCCGATAAAGCGGCATAAATAAAAGGATTCTCGTTCTTCTGCACTGAGATCATCATAATCTTCTTTTTTGGTATTATTATAGCTGGGATCATATGCAACAAATAGAGACAAAAGCAGCTGGTGGTCGGATGGAGAATGGGATTCTTTTAAATGATAGATATAAGAATGCAGTACATTTTTAAAGCCAATTCGTCCGGTTGCAAATCCGATTGCAATGTGCTTCTTTCCATCTGTCATAAAATTCTCTCCTATCCTATGTGGTTTAATATATTTAATTATACCATTATTTAGCCTGGAATGCAAAAATTTGGACAAATTCATTTTATAATTATAATTGCTGTTATACAAAAGCAAAAAGGCCGGCTCAGAAAAACGAGTCGGTCTTTTTGCTTATAAGAAGATAAATCTTTTATGCAAGTGATTTTACGAAATTGGCCATTCGATCGGTTGCTTCCAAAATGTTTTCATTAGAAGTCGCGTAAGAAAGGCGGACAAAATTTCCGCATTCTTTTCCAAGACCGATCCCGGGGACAGTACCAACCAACTTTTCTTTCAACAGCCGTTCGGAAAATTCTTGTCCGGAGAATCCGGTATCGGAGACATCAATAAAAACATAAAAGGCACCGGAAGGGCGAACATAATGAATCTGTGGAATTTTATCGAGCTGCTCCATGATTAGTTTTCTGCGTTCCTTAAACTTTTTCTGCATTTCTTGTACGGCTGCTTCTGTTTCAGGAAGATCCACAGAATTTGCAAGACCAATCTGCAAAAAGGTGGGGCAGCAAGTGGAAGAATACTGATGAAATTTTAAAATATAATTCATATGCCGTTTGTCAACTGCTAAATATCCGAGTCGCCAGCCGGTCATGGCATAGGTCTTTGAAAAACCGCACATGATAAGTGCCCGTTCCCGCATTCCGGGGAAAGAAGCCATCGAGCAGAAAGGTTCATCATAAGTGAGGCGGTCATAAATTTCGTCCGAAAAGACGAGAAGATCATATTTACAGGCAAGTTTTGCGAGGCCTTCCAAAATTTCGCGGTGATAGGCAACGCCGGTTGGATTGCAGGGATTATTGAGAATAATCATTCTGGTACGGTCAGTGATATTGGCCTCGGTTTCAGCAAGATCAATCTGAAAGCCATTTTCCTCTTTCAAGGGAAGCGAAACGACAGTACCGCCCGCTAAATGAACCAGGTTCTCATAGCTTACAAAGGCGGGGGAAAAGATGATGACTTCATCCCCCGGACTGATTGTAGAGAGCAATGCATTGTTGATTGCTTCTGCACCGCCGCATGTCACAAGGATTTCGGTCGCAGGGTCGTAATGAACTTCCATATCCCGTTCCAGAATTTTCGAAATCTTTTCGCGCAGTTCCGGCATGCCGCGGTTGGAACCATAATGTGTAAAGTTAGCTTCCAAAGCGGCAATCGTTGCTTTTTTAATTGGTTCCGGTGTATTGAAATCCGGTTCCCCTGCTACCAGAGGAATCACTGTTTTGCCGGCATCTTTCATGGTACGGACTTTATCGAGCATGACGCGAATTAAAGAGGAAGAAGTGGAATCCATACGTTCGGCACCCGCAAAAATATCTCTTTTTTTCATAAGAAGTCCTCCTTTAGCTGGCTTTGTCAATCGGGTTTGGATTGTTTACAGGAAAAGTAGGGACCTGCCCTTTAAGCGTTTCGACAATTCCCAAAGCAGCCTGATAGCTCATTCGTTCCAAAGAACGTCCGGTAAAGGCTGCGGTATGCGGAGAGACAATTACATTATCTAGATGGAGAATCGGATTGTTCATATTTGGAATCCCACCATCAAAAACATCAATGGCAGCACCGGCAATCTTTTTTTCTTTCAATATTTTAGTCAATGCTTTTTCATCGGTCACTTCTCCGCGGGCCGTGTTGATTAGATAAGCGGTTGGTTTCATCAAAGCAAGCTTTTCCGCGCTGAGAAGATTTCTGGTAGAAGAGGTAAGTGGTACATGAAGGGAAAGAAAATCAGCGGAACGAATCACTTCGTCCAGATCATTTGTGAGAATTCCATACTCTGTTTTCATCGGCTTGGTTAAACGGCGTTTGTGACCAATAACGTTCATGCCAAGTCCGTAAAATGCTTTTTTGGCAACCATGGTACCAATGGTTCCAACACCGATGATTCCAAGTGTCTTGCCCTCTAGGTCCATTCCGCAGATGGAACGAATTCCCCAGTTTCCTGCTTTGAGTCCTTCGTTATATTCAAAGGTACGTTTAGCAAGAAGCAAAATCAGACCGATTGTATATTCTGCTACAGAATTTTGATTTGCCTTGGCAGCGTTTGTAACCTGAATCCCGAGTTCGGTAGCACTTTTCACGTCAATTCCATTGACACCGACTCCGTGCATGGAAACTGCTTTTAGTTTTGGGCAGTTTTCCATGATCTTGCGGCTGATTGTTGCATTACGAGTCAGAATTGCATCGCAATCCGATGCCTCTTTTAAGACGGTTTCTTCATCAATTCCCGTTCCCATTCGGATTTCATATCCCTGTTCTCGGAGAAGCTCTTTTCCGGCTTCGTTGATATTTTCTGTAATTAGCACCTTATAACTCATGTATGCCATCTCCTTAAAAGCACAGTGTGTACTAGTATGAAATTTCGAATGTGTAATCCTGCATTTGAGAACATTTTAACAAGTCCTCGTTTTTTCTGCAAGCGACGATTCGTCCGGAAAAGATGAAAGTTATGGACGATAAGTCCATCTGAAAAGTAAAACCTTATATGAACAATTTTTTTTAAATAATTCATTATAAAATTTTTATTTATAAAAAATCATTGACAGAAGTATTTTGGCATTATTATAATAAGGGAAACGACGATGTTTTTCTTTGTGTTCAAAGAGAAGCATCGCCGTTTCTTTAACAAGCTTTAAGGAGGTGCATGAGCTTTGTCGCTGCGTATAAGAGAAATCGTCGATCGTCAGATCCTAAATGGAATTAAACTGGTAGCAGGAGCCTCTGGAGCAGAAAATTCGGTTTTGTGGGTAAATGTAATGGAGATTTTGGATACCCCTGATTCTCTGCAAAAAGATGAATTGCTGGTGACAACGGGATATCAGCTTGCAAATGAAAAGCGATACAGCGATTTAATCCAAAAGCTGGAACGCCGAGGAATTAGCGGAATCTTAATTCAGCTTGGCTATTATGTAGATGATGTGCCGGATTATATTATTCGGGAAGCAAATCGGCTGCGGCTGCCGATTCTAACGATTCCGCCTCATTTGACCTTTTCGGCGATCATGCATATCCTAATTGACGAAATTCAGCGCCAGACTGCAGCGCAGGAAGATGAAAGCACAAAAAAGCTGTTGCCCCTTTTAAAGAAGCAGATGGAACAGAATCAACCGCCAAAAGAATTGCCTGGTTATGTTTTTGTGGCGATCCCTGCTCCGGACCGTCAAGTTCCGCCAAAAGAACTGCAGGAGGGAATTAACCGCATCTCTTCTTACCTGTATTCGCAGGCTGCATGGTATATCCAGTCGCAGCTTCCGGACGGAAAAACGGCTTTTTATCTAAATTTAGCGGAAAAAAATACGATTCAGGATGTTATTTTTGAGCTGACAATTCTCCTTACTTTTTTATCAGAAGAACAAAAAATCAGCTATTATGTAGGGGAATATGACTTGGAAGATTCTGATGATTTAGAAAAGAGTTTCTTTGCTGCCGCAAAATGCTGTAAGGCTTTGGAACAGATTGGCGCAAAACGAGGAGTCTTTCGCAGTAAAAACATGTCGTTCTTTTCTATTTTCAGCAGTTTTCATCAGAACGGGGAAGAAATTTTGCGCAGTCAGCGGCCAGAGCTACAAAAGTTGCTGGATTATGATCGAACCCATAGCACACATTACGTCCATACACTTCGGGTATATCTTGCGCATGAGGGCAGTCAGGCTAAAGCGGCAAGCAGACTTTTTATTCACCGGCATACAATGGCGAAGCGCCTTGAAAAGATCTGTGACTTGGGGGATTGGGATCTGGAAGATTATTATACGCGCACCTATCTTTCGCTTTGCTTGATGCTGCATGATTATTATGGAGTTTAAAAAATGCAGGAATAAATATAATAGAATTCAAATATATAATTTATGAAAAAAGAATTATAAAAGAGAATTTATACAGATATAGGGAACAAAAGGGAAAACGTGGTGGACAAAAAGTCCATTCGAATCAAAAATCATGGACGAAAAGTTTATGAGGTACAAAAAAGATTTCAATTTTAAAAAATATAGGTACTTCTTAACAAAATAAAAAAGAAGCAAAAAAATCGATTGACAAAGCCAATCCTATGCCGTATTATGTTATCAAACAAAGGCGTTGACCTCCTGGTTTACAGAAGGTCAACGCCTTTTGTTTATTTTTTAAAAGAGGAGGGCTGCTTTGGGCTTTGTTTCTGTAAAATGAAAGCACAAAAATTTAACTTTTAAAGAGAGTGAATATTTAAACTGTTTTAGAAGGCTGAAAAGAAAATGTTAAATTTATAAATTGAATTTTATAGAAACAAATGATTCATAATGGCGCTTTTTCAATCCGAAAAGTTATAAAAATGTGTATCCTGCTTTTTTCGTTTTTTTCGGAAAGAACAAAACACCAAAAGGCCCAAATCGTTTTTATTTCGAAAATAGTGTCCATTGGTTTTTATTTTTTGGCTTCAAAGTTAAAGGAGGGTACATTATGAAAAAAATTCGCATTCTTGCACTTGCTCTTGCAGCAACGATGGTGACGGCGAGCGTTACCGGCTGCGGAAGTGGCAGCAGCTTAGGTTCCGCTTCCACGGCGGCAGTGTCTGGAGGAACCATTAAGATCGGGTTAGTTGCTCCTCTTTCAGGAGACAGCGGCGTTATGGGCGAGAGTCAGCAGCACGGCTACGAACTTGCAATCAATGAGATCAATGCAGCCGGCGGCGTCAATGGAAAGAAACTGGAATTGACCACTTATGATGATCAGGGCGATCCGCAGAAAGCAGCTTCCGGCGCTCAGAAGTTTGCGGATGATGAATCCATTTTGGCCATTGGCGGTTCCTGTAACTCTTCCGCTACTTTGGCAATGGCTCCAATTATAGACGCTGCAGGACTTCCGGATTTGGTTGTCAGCTCCAGTTCGCCTGCTTTAACAGGCTGCAGCGACTATTTCTTCCGGATGGCTGTGCAGGATAATGCTGTTGGCCCACAGATGGCACAGGCTTTGTTGGATCGGGGCAAAAAAAATATTGTAGTGTTCTATCCGAATAACGATTACGGCACGGGCTTAAATACAAATTTGAAAAACTATATGGAACAAAAAGGCGGAAAGGTACTCAACAGTTTGACTTATCTTGCTACTGATCAGGATTTTACCGCTCAGATTACGACGGCAAAAAGCTTGAATCCAGATGCAATTGCTCTTTGCGGAACTCCGGCAGACTCCGGTCTGATTATCAAGCAGCTGAAACAGAATGGAGTAAATGTTCCGATCATCGGTGGTACCGGCCTTTATAATTCCAAAACAGTTGAAATCGCAGGAGATTCCTGTGAAGGTATTTATGTGATCGGCGTTTATGTTGCAAATAATCCGGATCAGAAAGTACAGGATCTTGTCAAGAAATTCCAAGAAAAATATGGTTCTGTGCCAGATGGATTTGCAGCGCTTGCTTATGATCAGATGTATGTCATTGCAGAAGCAGCAAAAAAAGCAGGCGATAAGCTGTCCCGTGACACTTTAAAAGATGCACTCAAAGAGACAAATTATAATGGCGTTACAGGGACGGTTAAATTTGACAGCAATAATGACTGGGTTCGCGATTATCTGACTTTGGCCGTTAAAGGCGGAAATTTTGTTATGGCAGATAAATAAACTACAGCGGTTGGAAGCTGGAAGAAGGACAGCGGCTGGAGAAAATTTTCCAGCCGTTGTTGTTCTTTATCAAAGCTTTGGGGGTGTAAGAATATGGATTTTGTACAGCAAGTAATTAACGGTTTGGCACAAGGCGGTATTTATTCGCTGATTGCCATTGGCTGGACAACAGTTTTTGGAATTGTGGGTGTTATGAACTGGACCCACGGTGAAGTTTATATGTTAGGTGCTTTTGCAGGGTATTTTCTCTGCATCATGGGAATGCCGTTTGTTCCGGCCTTGCTTTTATCCATGCTGATTGGTTCGGGTATTGCAATGGCGATTGATGAATTTGGATATAAACCGCTTCGTAAAAAAGGGAAAATGGCAGTCGCAGGATTTATTACTGCACTGGGTCTTTCCACATTCCTCCGCTATGGCGCCAATGCGGTATTTACGCCGAATCCGCGTGCATATCCGGATGTAATTGATTATCAGCTCATTCCGATTTTGACAGTGGGCGGTAAAACATTGACGATCAGCTCGATTCATTTGACCATTCTTGCGGGAACAATGCTGATCATGGTTTTACTGGAACTCTTTATTCGCCGTACCATCACCGGAAAAGCAATGCTGGCAGCCTCTCAGGATATGCAAACGTTGGGATTGATGGGCGCAAATAGCGAAGTCCTGATTAAAGTTACTTTTGCAATCAGTGGGGCCTTGGGTGCAGCTGCCGGTGTCTTTGTCGGTACCATTTATGCGATTAACCCAATGATGGGTGCTCTTGCAGGGCTCAAAGGCTGGGCTGTTGCAATCCTTGGAGGAATTGGTTCCATTACCGGTTCTCTGATTGGAGGACTGATTCTCGGAGTGGCAGAAAATTTAACGGCCGGATTTATTTCTACCGGCTATAAAGACGCAATTGGCTTCATTATTATGATTGCAGTTCTTTTGATTAAGCCAACCGGTTTGCTGGGCTTTAAGTTTGACGAAAAAGTTTGAAAGGAGGGCTATACATGAAAAACGATTCGGCAGCAAGTGAAGTGCTGACAGCAGGAATCGAAAGTGTTCCTGCTGATGTGCTTACCAATACAAAAAAGAAGTTTGCCCTCCCCGAGGGAAACTCCAAATGGTTCTTTGGAACGAGCGGAAAGACTACTTTTATTGGAGCGGCAATCTTCTTATTGGCGATCTGTTTTCTGGATAGTTTTACGCCGGTTAAAGTGATTCCGGCTTATGTTAAGCATATTCTGGTGAGCTGCTTGATTTATGCAATCCTGGCGCTTGGCCTCAACTTTGTTTCCGGGTATATCGGGCAGACTTCTTTGGGCCACGCAGCTTTCTTTGGAATCGGTGCCTATGGAACAGCAGTATTGATGAAATATTCCGGAATGAATTTTTGGCTTACCATTCCAGTTGCCGCCTGTATCGCCGCTTTGGCGGCTCTTCCGTTAGCAGCTTCTGCATTGCGTGTAAAAGGTTCTTTCCTGGTCGTCATTACATATGGCTTCGGTGAAGTGCTGAGATATGTCGCAATTAATACGGATTCGCTCGGAGGGTCTTCAGGCATTCCGGGAATTAAAGTCCCAACTATTTTTGGAATTAAAATGAGCAAGATTGGCCCTACCGGAAAAGAAGGATATCTGATTCTTTGTTTCCTCATTGTTGCTTTGCTTGCGTTCTTTATGAACCGGATCGAAAAATCCCGCACCGGGTATGCGTTCGCAGCAATTCGGGAAGACGAAATTGCTGCGGTCGCTATGGGGATTCACACCAAATATTATAAGATACTCGCGTTTGTCATTTCAGCCTTTATCTGCAGCATTGCAGGAAGTATTCAGGTAGCTTATTCTTCGTTTGTCAGTCCGGAGCTTTTAACTTCCACACAGTCTATCCTGATTCTTACCATGGTAATCGTTGGTGGACGTAGAAGTATTAAAGGTGCAATTCTCGGAGCGGGGCTGATGACGATTCTGCCGGAAATTCTTCATTCTCTCAAGGATGCAATCGGGCTTTCGTTCGATCCGTGGTATATCCTCTACGGCTTGATCCTTGTAATTGTAATGCGTGTACGTCCTCAGGGATTCTGGGGAAATAGCAGTGACGCCTGAAAGAAGGGAGTGAATTTTGATGCCAGTATTACTTGAAACAAAAGCAGTTACTAAATCTTTTGGGGGCCTGCTCGCAAACAGTGAGATTGATTTTCATATTGACCAGGGAGAAATCGTCTCCATTATTGGGCCGAATGGTTCCGGAAAGACCACTTTTTACAATCTTCTGACGGGAATTGCTCCGGCAACTTCCGGACAGGTGTTTTTTGAAGGGAAAAATATTACCCATAAAAAACCGGATCAAATCACAAAGATGGGAATCTCCAGAACCTTTCAGAATATTCGTCTTTTTGGAGATCTGACGGTAGAGGAAAATATTGTAATTGCACGCCACTGCCGCCGAAAAACAGAAATAATGGGCGCTTTTCTAAATACACCAACCTATAAAAACGAACTCAAAACCAATGATGAATTTATCAAAGAGTGCCTTAGCTATGTCGGTATTTATGATAAAAAGGATTGGAAGGCAAAGAATCTGCCTTATGGAATGCAGCGCCGCCTGGAAATTGCCAGAGCGTTAGCAACCGAACCCAAATTAATCCTTTTGGATGAACCGGCTGCTGGAATGAATCCTCACGAGACAGATGAGCTGATGGAGATTATCCGGAGACTGAAAAATGATCAGTATTCTATTATTTTGATTGAGCATGCAATGCGTCTTGTGATGCGAATTGCCGAAAGAGTGGTTGTATTTGATCACGGGCAGAAAATTGCAGATGGACTTCCGAAAGAAGTCAGCTCAGATCCGGTCGTCATCGAAGCTTATCTCGGAAAGGACGATGATGATGATGAAATTGCTTGAGGTTGAGAATTTACATGTTTATTACGGGAATAT
>DIQY01000090.1 GCA_002424295.1 Ruminococcaceae bacterium UBA5450
ATTTTTCATCCAGTCTTCATGGTCGAGATACCACTGAAGCGTCTTTTTAATGCCGACCTCAAACGTCGTCTCCGGATACCAGCCAAGTGCATTTTTAATTTTGGTCGGGTCAATTCCGTAGCGGCGGTCGTGCCCTTTACGATCCGTCACATGGCGAATCAGGTCTTCGCTTACGGTATCGTCGACATGTTCTTTAATATACCCAATAATTGTCTTAACAATGAAAATATTCGGCCGCTCATTATGGCCGCCAATATTATAAACTTCACCCAAAACGCCGCCGCGAATGACCATATCAATTGCCTTGCAGTGATCTTCTACATAAAGCCAGTCGCGAACCTGCATGCCGTCTCCGTAAACCGGAAGTTCTTTATGGCTGAGGGTATTATTCATAATCAACGGAATCAATTTTTCCGGGAACTGATAAGGCCCGTAGTTATTGGAACAGCGGGTAATATTAATCGGGAAATGGTAAGTATCAAAATAGGCCTTCACAAAAAGGTCTGCCGAAGCTTTGCTGGAAGAATACGGGCTGTGCGGACAAAGCGGCGTTGTCTCCATAAAGAAGCCTTCTTTGCCCAGAGCGCCGTATACCTCATCTGTCGAAACCTGGAGATATTTGACCCCTTCACGATACTGATCGTCTCCGATCAGCCATGCATTTTTTGCGCAGTTCAAAAGATTGACCGTACCGAGTACATTGGTCTCCACAAAAATTTCCGGATTGGAAATACTGCGGTCCACATGGCTTTCTGCTGCAAAGTTAACGACATAATCGATCTGATTCTCTTTAAAAACGTTTGTTACTGCTTCTTTATCACGAATATCAGCCTGTACAAAAGAATATCTCGGATCTTTTTCAATCTCTCTGAGGTTTTCCAGATTTCCTGCATACGTTAATTTATCCAGATTAATGATCGAAATATCGTCATATTTTTTTAGCATATAATGAATAAAGTTCGAACCGATAAATCCGGCGCCGCCGGTTACCAAATAGGTTTTTTTCATTCGTATCCCTCTCATTTCTTTAAGCTTTTTCGTTGATTTCAGTCAAATAGCGGCTCAAAGCATCCTGCCAGGTCGGCAGCCTATGAAACCCATTTTCCACCAGTTTATCTTTGGACATTCTGGAGTTTTCCGGGCGATGTGCTTTTGCCGGGTACTGATCGCTTGGAATTGCATGCACCTTTGTAGAACGTCCGGCCTGACGAAAAATCTCTTTGGCAAAATCCGACCAGCTGCAGTAACCCTCATTGGTTGCATGGTAAACCCCATATTTTTCCGTTTCGGCCATATCGCAGAGAAGCGGCGCCAAGTCCGCTGTATAAGTAGGAGAACCGATCTGATCGCAAACGACCGAAACTTCATCGTGTGTTTCGGACAAGCGCAGCATCGTCTTGATAAAGTTGTTCCCATTCTTGCCGAACACCCACGAAATTCGGACGATAAAATAGCGGTTAAGCAGGGCTTGTACCGCTTTTTCACCTTCCAGTTTCGTTTCTCCGTAAACACTCAGCGGACCGGTGGGATCGTCAGGCTCATAAGCATGATCCCCCACGCCCGGAAAGACATAATCCGTACTGATATAAATCATTTTTGCATTGAGTTCTTTACAGACCTTTGCAATATTTCGCGGCCCTTCTTCATTGACTTTACGGCAAAGATCAAGCTGTTCTTCCGCACGGTCCACCGCCGTAAACGCGGAACAATGAATCACGGTGTCCGGATGATATTCTTTGATAAACTTTTCCGTTGCCTCTAAGTCTGTAATATCAAACTGCTCCAGATCAGCCCCGATACAGTCAATCTTTCTGCTCTTGAGCACTTTCATCACATCATAGCCAAGCTGGCCTTTTACGCCTGTTACCAATACTTTCATAATCGGTTCCTTTCCAAAATCAATACCGAATTTTTCCTTCTAGCACTTTTTTTAAATGCACCCCATACGTAGACTTTCCGTAAAGATTGGCAGAGTCCAAAAGTTCTTTCGGACTGATCCAGCCGTTACGGAAAGCAATTTCTTCCGGAGCGGAAATTTGAATGCCCTGACGGGTTTCAATCACTTTGACAAACTCAGAAGCTTCATTGAGTGCGTCCATTGTGCCGGTATCAAGCCAAGCATATCCGCGCCCAAGTGTTACCACATTCAGAGTTCCCTCTTCCAGATATATTTTATTTAAATCAGTAATTTCCAGTTCGCCCCTTGCAGAAGGCTTTACGCGGTGCGCGTATTCGCAAACATGGCTGTCATAAAAATAGAGTCCGGTTACCGCATAGTTGGATTTTGGATGGCTGGGCTTTTCTTCCAGAGAGACCGCCCGTCCTTCTTTATCAAATTCAACGATTCCAAACCGCTCCGGATCCTCCACATAATAGCCGAAAACCGTTGCGCCGGATTTCTGAGTGGCTGCTTTGCGCAGATGGTCTCCCAGTCCGCTTCCATAAAAGATATTATCTCCCAGCACCATTGCGCAAGAATCCCCATTAATAAATTCTTCTCCCAAAAGGAATGCCTGAGCAAGTCCATCGGGAGAGGGCTGTTCTTTATAAGAAAGATGGACCCCGTATTTGGAGCCGTCCCCTAAAAGCCGTTCAAAATTC
>DIQY01000059.1:0-157 GCA_002424295.1 Ruminococcaceae bacterium UBA5450
GTCCGGGGTAACCAGCAAACCAGGGGCTCGCAAAATACCGTTGCTGTTGGCTAAGTAGGTCTTTCCGTCCGGTGCCTTATATTTTCCGCAGGCAAGATATCCTTTATCTTCCCGACCGTAATAATAAGTCCCATTTACGCTGAAAAGTCCTGTTTTG
>DIQY01000059.1:374-6150 GCA_002424295.1 Ruminococcaceae bacterium UBA5450
ATATAATACGGTGCCCAATAGCCGTCATAGTCCGGGGTCACCAGCAAACCAGGATTTCTTAAAGTGCCGTCGCTGCTTACTAAATAGAGGTTCCCATCGTCCCCCTTTTTCTTGCCACCGCTCAGAATTGTTCCATCTGCCTGGGCATAGCTAAACCCTTTTTCTGTCTGAAACAGTTCGCTTGTCTTTCTAACTCCTGTTTTAGAATCCAGATAATACTGCTTTCCATTTAGCTGCAGCCAACCCTTTTGCTTTTCTCTGTTCTTGTAGTAATAGACAGCTCCATTTTCTGTTGCCCAGCCATCGGAAACTGGAGCAGTCACCGGCTGTGACGATTCTTTTGAAGAAGCAGTCCCCCCTGAATTTGAAGCAGGATTTCCCGCCTCGCTCGAAGGAGCAGAGGAAACAGAAAAGCTGGAATCAGATGTTATTGCTGATTCCGATGAAGTTGAAGACGTTTGACTATTACTTTCTGAAACAGGTTGGGATTCCACTTGCTCCTGCGAAAAAGAAGAAAGTGCATTTTCAGACGACGAAGTCGGCCCTGCAGCATATACCGGAGTCAGAGCAGTCCCAACTCCCAATAATGCCGTTATCAACATCATTCCAAATTGTTTGTGTTTCACGGGAGGATGCCTCCTTAACGAATTTTAAAATTAATTTGATAAGCATAGCATAGATCTCCAAAATACACTTTCCATGCTCCCTTTGTGGTATGGTAATATCGCTCATATTCTTTTAAGCTTCCTATCAAAGAAAGCCAGGAAAAAAAATGTTTCTTAGAAAGAAAGGCCAGTCTCTTTTTTTCGAATGCAATTGCTTTTCGAATTTCTTCAGTGTCCCGGTCGGTAAGGCATGGATATTCATCTCTCGTTTTTAAAATCCATTCATGCGCTTCTATCGATTTTTGGAGAGCAGTTTTTCTTTTTTCCGTATCATCAATTAGGGTCTTACGGGAAGCTGCAGAAAGAGAAGTGTTATCTCCATGAAAGCGATACTGAAAAAGCGGCTGATGTAAAATCTGATTTTCTCCCAAAAGAGCAGCCATCATATTAAGTGCCCAATCATGTCCTAAAATAGGGCTTAAATGCTCCCGGTCTGCTTTCTGAATCACCGGGCGCCGCAAACACATCGCACAGCCTCGAATACGAGAGCAAACGATCTGGCTGTCAACTGAAACTGACTCTATGCTGCCGCCCTGATCTGTAATCGCATTCAAAACTTTATTCTTTTCGGAAAACGGATCTCCATTGCCATCAATCAGCGTATATGCGGAAGAAAGCGCCATACATTCCGGATGGTGCTCCATATATTCTGTCATGATTTTTACTTTGTTTGGAAGCCATACATCATCTTGATCACTCAAAAACACAATTTCTCCGTGCGTATGATCCAATGCAGAAAAGAAGTTCCCGTTAAATCCTAGATTGTGTTCATTCACAATCAGGTGCCAAGTCTCTTCCAGATGATTTTCTTTAATAAACCGCGCGACGATTTGTGCGGTTTGATCTTTCGAAGCATCATCGCTGATCACTACTTCATCAACAGGGCGCGTCTGATGCAAAATAGAATTCAACTGCTGTAAAATATATTTCTTTCCGCAATAAGTCGCCATCGCAACAGAAATCATTTTGATTTTTCCAGCCTTTCTTGTTCGGGTTGCTCGGCGCCAACCGTTGCCAAAGCAAGATACATAATAAAACTCAGAGCATTAGCCGTAAAGAGCAATGGATTTGTCTGAATGGTCAGGAAAAAGCATGTGAAAGTTGCGAACCAAACTGCCAATCTCCACGGCTTCTTTTTCCAATTTCGAATTGCATGAATGAACATACTGACCACTAAAAGCACCCATGCGGCAAACCCTACCACTCCCATTTTAAAGAGCAGAGAAAGGGAGGTCATCTCATAAGCATAAGGAGCAGATTTTCCTGGATATCCTTCGATACTCCCGCCATAACCGCTGCCTAAAACCGGCTTTTGCAGCCAAGCATGAATCAGTTTTTGGGATTCTTCCTTCTTATAGGTATTGGAAACTGCGGTTCCAATTGTATCAATATCTTCATCAAAGGCGCTCTTCGGCGACGCAGAAAGATCCGAAGAAGTCACCGCATTTCCATTAAACGTATTCATGAGGCGATTTAAAATTGTTCCATGAAAGAGGGTCCCGTTGAGCAGCAAAATCGTAGCCGCCACTACCACAACAAATGCGAGCATTTGTCTCCAAACTTTCTTGCGACCTTTATAGACAGCAAAAACAAAATAAATTGCCATAATTCCGAATCCTGCGGCAGTTCCTCCCCAAAGGGAACGAAGACCCGGGCAAATAACGCCAAAGGTCAAAACTGCTCCAAGGACATAATCCAAAGGCTTAAAGCTGCCTGCCTTAAGGAAAAGCATTAAAAGTCCAATTCCCAAAAGCAAAGAATTAGAAAATACAATCCGTACAATTCCCCATCCGGAAATCAAATCTGCCGTCCGAAAAATCTTGCCAAAATGAACGCCTATGTAATTCAAAATCCCCTGCACGCCATTTTTATGTCCGGTTTCAAAAATCCAAAGACCAATATGAATCACAGCCAAAACAACAATGGTGCGGAAAAAGATTTTCAAGATCTTCTCAAACTCAATCTCTTTTATACGAATCAAAATTGCCAGCGGAAAATACAAAACAAATACCAAAAGCATGCCAGCTTCTGAAACCGCTTGAGAAATGGAACCTCCATTCATTTTAGGAATAATCAGCAGCCAAATACTGTTAATTAACAAAAAGATAAATAAAACGAGGTCCAATTTTCCGATATAATGTCCCAGACTTTTAGGATCATGACGATTTCTCAAAGAAAATTGAATGTTTTTATATTTCAATGTAATAAAAATGTGAATACACAGCACTACAAAAAACGCCGCAATAATAAACAAATTAGATAAGCGAAAGCTGATTGCTGTACATTGCATGACATAATAGATGACAAAAAATACCAGCATAAAATTTGTAACTGCTCGGCTGATATTCCATGTGCGCTGTAAATGGTCAGTTTTTTCTGTCAAAAAGATCCCCCTCTTATGCTCCCATATTTTTCCGCTTTAAAAAGAAAAATAACTTCTTATTTTGATATTTCATTCGATACAAAATTTTTGCAAACGATGCAATCCTTTTTGGCTTTTTGGATTTTGCAATCTTTAATACTAAATTCTCCATCTTAGAACTGCCGTCTGCATCTGCCAAAGCTTTTTGAAATACCGGTTCTTCCAAATCTTTTCGAATGAGCTGCAGCCGTTTTTCGGCTGTCAGGTGACATTCCGGCAAAAACAGGTCAATCCATCCCGAAAAGACATATTTAATGTAAATAAAATTCGCCGTTGCAACCGTTTCTCTTCTGATCTGCGGGAATCTTTCCAGATACTTCATCAGGCTTAAATGCCTTTTTTTCAGAAATACCGGTTTTTCCGGATGGTAAGAATTCGTAATTCGCTTTGCGTCACGCTGCATATAATGATAAAAGCATTTATTTAAAAAGTCAACCGATGACAAAAAAGGAAGCAGCGACAGATTAAATGCCGTATCCTCAAATATTTCGCCCTCAGGCATTCTGACTTGACTGTTTTTTAGAATCTCTGTCCGATATAATTTATTCCACGCCGGATCAAACAAAAAATTCCGCTTGAGAGAAACCATCCGCTCCGCAATCCCAACCGGATCCGACAAAAACGCTTTTTCTGGAAGATTGCAGGTACGATCTTCCAGTTTTCCGTCTTTCACCACATCTACATAATACCCGAAAAGAATTAGATCCGCTCCGCTTTCCTGTGCTGCCGAAACGGTCTGTTCCAGTGTATCCGGCTCCAAAAAATCATCAGAATCCACAAACAGAAGATATTGCGCGTTTGCATGATCGATCCCAACATTTCTTGTATGAGAAAGGCCTTTGTTTTCTTTATGAACCACCGAAATACGAGAATCTTTTTTTGCATATTGATCGCACAAGCTCCCGCTTTTGTCGGTGGAACCATCGTCTACCAGCAACAAAGAAAAATCAGAAAATGTCTGCTGCAAAATAGAATCCACACAGGCCGGCAAAAAATTTTCTACATTATAAACCGGCACAACCACATCTACCTGAGCCATAAAATCCCCCTAAAATTTTATTTGCCGCGGAATACCCGCCGGCTCTCATGCAGGACAGAACGGATACTCTTGCGGAAGATAAGCAGATAGCCGCCATAAAGTGCTGCATAACAAACAAATCCCACCGCCGAAGGCAAAAGCCATGTAAAACAGACAAATCCCACTGAAAGAATACTTTCGGTGAGAACGCTGCGCAAAAACGACAAGTCCAAAAAGCGAGACAGTACCCATTCGGAGAGAATCTCACGGAACGCTACCGAAACCACCATAAATACAATAATCAGGTAAATATTGTGGAAAACATATCCTCCCAACAAGCTCAATCCAATGCTGACTCCAAAGCTGATTCCATTAATCCATAAAAGTGTCCGCTCCAGACGAAGCACTTTCATATAAGTGGTGCAGAGCAGATTCATCTTACTGTCAAAAGTACACAGCGGCAAAAGCAGAACCAGATAGGTCAGGCTCTCAGTATACTGCGGCAGCCATCTGCTCAGAATCACTTTCACCGGAATGTAGAACAAGAATGCCCCCGGCAAAACCAGATCCAAAAGGTCCCGAACCAACGAATAAAACTTTTTTAAATTCTTGTCATTTGCCTGCCGCAAAACCGGAAACAGCACCATACTGGCCTGTGAAATGAAGAGCAGAAAAAAGTTTGCCAAAGAAACCGAAAAAGAAAATTTTCCAAAGGCGTTAATCCCCCAGAGATTATCCACAACAAAACGCCCGCTGCCTAAAATCAGCATGCTTGCAATATTGGAAAGCATGAGCGTAATGCCGGTAAATACATTGATCTTCACTTCCGGCATTGCCTGAGCAATCGGAACTCCTTTATGGAAAACTATATCTCTGCCCTTGATCACGGTATAAATAAAGCTGATGGTCTTACCGGTCAAATACAGCAAAATAAAAGGAACAAAACTGCGTTCTTTATAAAAGAGCAGCACTAAAACTGCAACAATAAAGGACATCTTATCGATCAGGACGGAGGTGGAATAAACATTTACCCGATTCGTTGCCTGAAAGACATAGCAAAGCATTCCGCCTACATTGCCGACGACCATATAGGCAAACGTAATATAAAGCACAAACTGACGATTCGGATCAGAAATCTGCGTCATCGTATAGATGACACCCAAAATCGTCAGAATGATCTGAAACACTGCCGAAATCCAGAATTCTGTACAAAGCAAAGAATCATCTAGATCTTCATAGCGTTTCCCGCCGTAACGCAGATAGATGCCGTCGATAAAGCCGAACGAAAAGAAGCCCACATAGGAAACATAAAACAGAAAGAGCTGCCAATAGCTAAACTGTTCTTCCCCGAGAATCTTTGGAACGACCAGAGACATCATCATGCTCAGCAAAAGAGAAATTCCTTGAACCGCAAACGCATAAATCAGATTGTGCATCACGGCCTTAATGCCGGAACGTTTTTCAGACATGAAATTGAACTCCTAAATGTTTAAAATCAGGATGTTTTTGATCTTTATCGCTCAAAAGAAGCTTCATATCTTTAGAGATCGGCCATTTCACTCCAACAGTGGAATCGTCCCATTTAAGGCCGCCCTCATCTTCAGGGTGATAATATTCATCACATTTATAGGTAAATTCCGCTTCATCAGAGAGCACCAAAAATCCATGAGC
>DIQY01000124.1:0-146 GCA_002424295.1 Ruminococcaceae bacterium UBA5450
ATGGAGGGACTTGGATACGGGATTACCGCTAAAATGGATTCATCCGTTACCTCCAGCCGTGACGCCGCAGCCAAATAAGACTTTTCAAAATAAAGATTTGTGCTTTTAAACAAATTAGAATCGGAAAGTTCAGACGGAAAAATTGT
>DIQY01000124.1:414-11741 GCA_002424295.1 Ruminococcaceae bacterium UBA5450
TATCCGAAAAGAATATGCAGGGCGAACGGTTGTGACCATTTTCGGCGTTTTTATGATTGCAGTGACCTTTGCAATTGGAATTTTTCTTTCTGTAAAAGGAATGGGGACCTTTGTCCAATATCAGCATTCGGTCAGCGAGTTTCTCTTTTCCTCAAATTGGAGCCCGGCAGATGACTTTATAGGGGGCGGTCATGTCGGTGCTGCAATTTTTATTGTCGGTTCACTTGCCACCTGTGGATTGGCGCTGGTAATTGCAGTTCCCTTTAGCTTAGTCTCTGCAATTTTTATTACGGAAATTGCGCCGGGTTTTGGAAAGAAGTTTTTTCGGCCGGCTATTGAAATCTTTGTCGGAATTCCATCCGTTGTTTATGGATGGGTTGGACTTTCCATCTTAGTTCCAACAATTCGCACGGTTTTTCATCAGCCAATGGGATATGGTGTTCTTGCTTCTGCAATCGTTTTGGCAGTGATGATTTTTCCATCTATTACAACGGTGGCAGCCGATGCGATTCAAAGCGTCCCGGACAGTTATCGGGAGGCAGCCTATGGAATGGGCTCCACACGCTGGCAGACCATTTATCGGATCGTTGTTCCCAATGCACGGTCTGGAATCCTCACTGGAATTATTCTTGGTCTTGCGCGTGCCTTTGGAGAAGCTCTTGCTGTTGCAATGGTGATCGGGCAAATGAAAGCTTTTCCAAAATCCATTTTTTCGCCGACTTCGAACCTCACGGCAACAATCGCCTCCAATATGGGAGGCGCTGCCGAGGGTGGAGAATATAACACGGCACTCTGGACAATGGCACTGCTGCTTTTCCTGATCTCTTTGCTCTTTATTTTTCTGATTCATTTGATTTCAAGCAGAAAGGAGAAAATCAATGCACAATAATCAAACACACACGTTGGATCATTTTAGCCGAAAATGCCGTGCAACAGATCGATTTATGACCGGGCTGTTTTATGTGGTAGCGGGTTTCTTTCTCCTTTTGCTGGCTGCTTTTTTACTGGATGTGCTGATCTCAGGCTTTTCAAATTTTGACAGCAGTTTTCTTTCTTTTACGGCAGAGGGAATCGGGAATCAATTTTTTAACACAGTCTATCTGGTGTTTCTGTCTCTTTTAATCAGCGTTCCTATCGGTATATTTGCCGGGATTTATCTTGCGGAATATGCAAAGGATGGAAAGCTGACTCATTTTATTCGGATGTGTGTAGAGACGCTTTCTTCATTGCCCTCCATTGTCATTGGCCTTTTCGGATATCTCGTTTTTATTGTAATGACTCATCAGCACTGGAACCTTTTGGCGGGTGCTTTTTCGGTTTCTATCCTTTGCTTGCCGCTGATTACATCAACAACAGTGGATGCGTTTCAGGCACTGCCGGGAGAATATAAAAGCGGCTCTCTTGCAGTTGGCGCCACTCACTGGCAGTCAATTGTGCATATGCTTTTACCCGCTTGTGTTCCGCGCATTATGACCGGGATTATTTTAGCTGCCGGACGGGGATTCGGGGAAGCTGCCGCTTTGCTTTATACGGCGGGAATGAGCACGGATATCAACTGGAGTAACTGGAATCTGACTTCTCCCACCTGTCCGCTCAATCCTATGCGCCCCGGCGAAACGCTGGCTTTACAAATTTGGGCTTCGCGCACGGAGTCTATCGCTGCAAATGCAACACAAATTGCAAATTTCTGTTCGGCTGTATTAATTCTGATGGTTCTTCTGTTTAGTTTGCTGGCACGAATCCTCAGTCGGAAAATTGATGAAAAAGCAACCGGCTCTTCCAAATAAAGGAGAAATAAAATGATGGAGAATATCATAAATCAAGCACCTGCTTTGGTCGATTTAGTAGACGAAAGGCAGGAGACATGGCAGTTAAAAGAAACAGCCGATACCAATCCCCATGAGACAGTTTATGGAAACCTTTGCGGAATTGAAAATATCAAGGTGGGAATCCATGACCTAAATCTCTATTATGAAAGTGCAAAAGAGTCTTTTCAAGCACTCAAAAATGTGAATATGGACATTGCGGCCAACAAAATAACGGCGTTTATCGGGCCTTCCGGCTGCGGAAAATCAACTTGTTTAAAAACGCTCAACCGAATGAACGATCTGGTGTCAGGCTGCAGAATTACAGGGGAAGTTACGATCGACGGAGAAGATATCTACGATTCCAGAACGGATGTCACTCTTTTAAGGAAACGTGCAGGAATGGTATTTCAAAAAGCAAATCCGTTTCCGATGTCGATCTATGACAACATTGCTTATGGGCCGCGGATTCATGGAGTCAAGCAAAAGCAAAAACTGGATGAAATTGTGGAGACCAGTTTAAAACAGGCTGCTTTGTGGGACGAAGTAAAAGATCGCTTAAAAAAGAGTGCATTGGGAATGTCAGGTGGGCAGCAGCAGCGGCTCTGTATTGCCCGCGCACTGGCAGTGGAGCCGGATATCCTTTTAATGGATGAACCTACCAGCGCTCTGGACCCGATTTCGACTTTAAAAATTGAAGATTTGATGGGCGATCTGCGCAAAAAATATACCGTGATTATCGTTACTCACAATATGCAGCAGGCAGGGCGAATTGCCGATAATACCGCTTTCTTTTTGCTGGGAGAGATTGTTGAGTATTCCAATACAATGGATATGTTTAATAATCCTTTGGACGAACGCACAGAGCGCTATATTACAGGAAGATTTGGCTGACTTTTTGCTCGCGTTTTTATAAAAATATGGTATGATACAAAAGGAGACCGAATTATGCCAAGAAAATATTTCGATCAGGAACTAAAAAAGCTTAACGAACAAATGATACAGATGGCTCTTATGATCAGCGACCAAATCGAAAAGACGATCCGGGTGCTGAAAACAGATGATCGGGAGTTGGCCCAGCAGGTCGTTTTGGGAGATCGGGAAATTGACTCTTTGGAGCAGGAAAACGAAAAGTTTTGTATGAATCTGCTTGCAATGCAGCAGCCTTTAGCTCATGATCTGCGGGAGATTGCTGCCTGCCTCAAAATTTTGACCGATATGGAACGCGAGGCCGACCAATGCGCCGATATCTGCGAGATCTTAGAGACGGGAACGCTTGACCCTAACAGCTTGCTCATCAATAATGTAGTGCAGATGATGGAACTTGCACAGTCTATGTTCAGAAGAGCAATGAATGTCTTTTTAAGCGGGGATATAGAAGAAGCAAAGGCAGTCTGTAAAGAAGATGATGAGGTTGACGCTGCATTTGGAAAACTGGTTCTGGAAATTTGCACTTCTATTTCTAAAAATCCGGAACAGGTGATGAAAGAGGTTGACCTGCTTTTTATTATTAAATATATTGAACGTATGGGAGACCACGCTACCAATATTGCAGAATGGGTTATCTATCGGGGAACAGGGGAGCATCCGGACCTCAATGGAGAGGAGGATCTTCCTGACAAAAAATAACGGAGGAAGTTATGGCACTTATTTATGTTGTCGACGATGAGATGAATATTCGAAAATTAGTGGCTTTTGGATTAAGAGACGCAGGATTTGAGACTGCGGAATTTTCGGATGGAGAAAGCCTTCTAAAAGGAATGAACCGAAAAAAGCCGGACGCGATTATTCTTGACTGGATGATGCCGGGCATGGATGGATTAGAGGTATGTCGGCGGCTTAGGGAAGAAAAAGCATGGAGAAAAATTCCCGTTTTAATGCTGACTGCTAAGGGAGAAGAAATCGACAAGGTAGTTGGACTGGAAATGGGTGCCGATGATTATGTGACAAAACCGTTTGGAATCAAAGAGCTCTGTGCAAGAGTGCGGGCAATTCTCAGGAGAGTAAATGACTCCAAAGAAAACGAAGAAGAAGTTTTGGAAGAAGGCGGCCTTTCAGTCGATATTTCGCGTCATACGGTTAAAAAAAATGGAACAGTGATTGAACTGACTGCAAAGGAATTTGACCTTCTCTGTATTTTAATGCAGAACACTGGAAAAGTGCTTACCCGAGAGATACTGCTTGATAAAGTCTGGGGCGTGGAATATTACGGGGATACCCGCACGGTCGATGTTCATATGCGCTACTTGAGACAGAAAATCGAAGAGAATCCGGATTGCCCCCGATATTTAATTACGGTGCGCGGGGTCGGATATAAATTTGTCGGAGATCACTTATGAAGAAAAAACTGATTCTTTTAAATAGTATCGCAGTTATTTTAGCATTTTCTGCGGCGTTTCTGTTCTCTGCTTTTCAAGTGCAACAGCGCTATCACGAAATGTTTGCGCAGAGGGTTTCAACGGCGCTTTCTGTTTTGTCTGCCGAAGAGGATAAAATTTTGCAGGACCCACAGGAAATTGCACAGGAAGTTGGAAAACAGCTCAGTGAAAATGGGGACGAGATGCGCATCAGTATTATCTCTTCTGACGGAGAAGTGCTGGGGGATAGTACGCAAAAAGAAATTTCAGAAAATCACGCGAATCGTCCGGAAGTAAAAGCCGCAAAAGAATTTGGACGCGGAACAGATACTCGCATGAGCGCTACCGTTCATCAAAGCTATTATTATGAAGGAATTTCTTTAGAAAACGGCATTATTTTAAGAGCAGCTCTGCCGACCACTCAAATCGATCAGGAAATTTTGGGGCTCTGGAAAACAGCAGCATTCAGTATCGCACTGGGAGTTCTGTTGGTCCTGTTTATTACGGGAGCGATGGTCTCCCGTGCAACGCGTCCCTTGCAGGAACTGACAAAGGCTGCTGGAAACATTTCCAAGGGGGATTATTCCAGCCGTGTTAAGGTGACCGAAAAAGACGAAGTAGGGGATTTGGCAAGTTCTTTTAACAAAATGGCCGAAAGTACCCAGCAGGCGATGGAAGCGCAGCGGCATAACCAAAATCAGCTGGAGGGCCTTTTGGATAGCATGGACAGCGGAGTCTTGGCGATTGATCAAGAAGACAGGGTACAGTTTTTAAATGAACGTGCCAGAGAGCTGGTTGGAATTCCACATCTTGCAGTTGGCGGACAGATGGAAGGCAGTCTTCTCCTAGCTCATATTGGGCATTTGATGCACCGCGCAATGGAAAGCGGAGAAGCAGTTCGTCAGGAACTGAGCGGGCAGAAAGAAGAGCAGAAGCTGACCGTTTATGCTGTTCGCGTTGATGATGGACATACAGCTTTAGCGGTGATTTCCGATGTTACCAGAATGAAACAGCTGGAGCAGCTGCGTACCGAATTCGTTTCGAATGTTACCCATGAACTAAAAACACCGCTGACTGCAATCAGGGGGAGTATTGAGCTTTTAAAGAGCGCTGACCGGGATGAAGAAACCCGCGCTTACTTTTATGATGTGCTTGATATGGAGACGCAGCGGCTGCAGCATCTGATCGACGATATGCTGGCACTTTCCCAAATTGAAAATGCAAAAGAAGATCCTTCTGCAAAAATGTGTTCTGTAGAACAAGCGGTAAAAGAAGTGGTGGAACGCCTTTCGGAGACGGCTAAGCAGAATGAGGTGCAGCTCAGCTATCATGTTGATCCCAAAGCGATTGTGCGCTTTTCTCCCACAAGGCTTCAACAGATGATTTCTAATCTGGTCGAGAATGCAATTAAATATAACCGCAAGGGTGGAACGGTCAGCGTTGAGGGCCTTTTGAGGCGAAATATGGTTGTGATCAATGTAAAGGATACCGGGATTGGAATTGCACCGGAACATATTGGACGTTTGTTTGAACGGTTTTATCGGGTAGATGCTTCTCGTTCCCGAGAAATCGGCGGTACTGGATTGGGACTCTCGATTGTCAAACATCTAGCGGTTTTATATGGCGGTACGGTTAGTGTAGAGAGTATGCCGGAAAAAGGCAGCACCTTTACGGTGACGCTTCCCATTGCAAAGTAGCTTTCGTTTCATTAAAAGTACATTTGGAATATTTCGCCTTTTAATCCTTCCTTTTTTTAGAAAATATGATACAATATTTTTAAAATGTTTCTTAGGGAAGGAGATTTTTATGAAAAAGTCTAAAACTTTGGCCTTAGTGATGGCTACAGTTTTGCTAATGGCTGGCTGTGGACAGACTGCTCCGGTCTCCTCTGCTCCGGAAGCGCCGGCTTCCTCTGCGTCTGTTTCTTCGCAGTCTCAAAACGAAGGAAATCCCAAAAATATGAATCTTTTAACAGGGTTGGGTACTTTAACTGATGGAGCGGTCGGAAAACGTCCCGTGGCGGTCATGGTGAATAACCTGGTGGATTCTTTGCCGCAGTATGGAGTTTCTGATGCCAATGTAATTTTTGAGATTCCGGTGGAGGATAATATTACTCGTCTGATGGCAATGTATGGTGATTATACAAAAGTGCCAAAAATTTGTTCTTTGCGCAGCTGCCGATACTATTATCCAATTCTTGCGGTCGGCTTTGATGCATTTTATGTGCATTGGGGGCAGGATCCTGGAATGGCACAGCAGGTATTGAATACATTGGATATTGACCATCTCAATGGCACAGAAAATACTTACGGGCTTTATGGACGAGATCAGGCTCGCTTAAATAGCGGGATGAGCTTGGAACATACAGGCTATTTTGATGGGACCGGACTTGCTGCCGCTTTAAAACAAAATGGTGCACGTACGGATTTGAAGTCGGAAAAAACCGGCCCGGCTTTTTCATTCCAGTCAGGGACGAATTTAATAAAGCCTGATGGCAATGCTTGTACAAAGGTGAATGTACAGTTTGGTCAAGGGGATTATTTTAGCACCTTTACTTATGATTTAAAGACTGGAACTTATCTAAAACAGCATAATGGAAAACCACATGTCGATGGAGTTACCGGTACACAGTTAAGCTTTACAAATGTGATTGTTTTGGAGACAGACATTTCACAGATGGACAGTACTGGCCACAAAAGTGTAAACTGGAAGGGTGGCAAGGGAACCTGTAAAGGATATTATCTCTCTGACGGAGTGGTACAGTCGATTACATGGGAGAAAACCGGAGAGTATGATTATCTTAAGTTTTATGACAACAGTGGGAAAGAACTAAAACTAAACCGTGGAAAAACTTATATTGCGCTCAATTATCCGGGCTATGTTACTTGTTCCTAAAAAATAAAAAATTAGTAAGACCCGCCGAGGGACAGAGAAATCTGTACTTCGACGGGTCTTTTTTATTGCAATTTTTTCTTTTTTGCCCCAAAAGGCGAATTTAAAGCGCTTTTTTTCGGAGGAGTGAAAGGAGTGGTGCAGCCACATGAATGAAAAAATAAAAATTTCTGCGGACGGAAGAGGAACAGCAAAAATTCTCCGGGCGTTTCAGGGAGAACACAATGCAAGAACTTATCAAATAGAAATTGATGGACCCGATGGTCAGCAAATTGATCTTTCTGGAACAACGGCAATGTTTTATATTTCCGAAAAAGATAAAGTCTTGCAGCTTCCGATGACGATCTCCGAAAATTCGGTATCCGTCACTTTGACGAATGAAGCATGCAGAACTTCTGGAGATTTAAAATGTTGGATTCAAATTGTAAAACCCCAAGCCTATGATCTGCGGGTTGACAATCTGATCCTGCGGGTTTTTCCCTGCAAAATTGATGAAGCAGTTCCTGATGATGGGCAAGTTCCGGCTTTGTATCAGTTGATTTCTGAAACTGAAAAAGCAATTCAAAAGGCAAATCAAGCCGCCGATAAGGCAATTGAGTATACTACAGCTTTTCAAAACTCCGGATATCATAACAGTATTTATCGCGGTAAAGATATCAGCGCAAACGAGGCTGACGGTTCCATGTATACCAATATTGCAAATGGAACTTTTGACGATATTTTTGTCGGGGATTATTTTACAAAGACGATCAACGGTACAAGTTATGTGCTGCGCGTTGCCGGATGTGACTTATATCTTAATCGATCAGATACAGCACTGACTGCGCATCATATCGCTGTGATTCCCGATACGGTTTTAGGGGACTATCCAATGCACGACGCTGCAACGACTGATGGTGGATATGTAGGCACAAAGATGTATGCTGATACGTTGCCACTATGGGATGGATATTTCAGTACCGCATTTGGAACACATTTATTGACACTTCGAGAGCTAATGGTGAATGAAATCGCTTCGGGCATGCCTTCCGGCTGGTCATGGTTTGGCAGAAAAACCATAATCATGACTTTGGAAGAAGTCGCGGGATGTAATTCGTTTGGAGCTTATTATACTTGGTATCCTTATAATATTGGAATTTCTTATGGCCAACTTCCATTGTTCCGACTTTCCCCCGACAAAATTTGCATTAGGCATACATATTGGCTGCGAAATATGGTGAGTTCATCATTGCTTAGCACTATCACTGATACTGGAGATCTTAACCGCAGCAACATAGTCAATCCCAACGGATTGCGCCCTATGTTTTTATTGGGATAAGGAGGACTTATGAAAATCTTAGATGAAAACGGAAATCCGATTACTGGTACGCCTGATTTCAGTACAGGAAGGTATTTACAAAACACTGACGGTGATTTAGTTTTTACAAAATATACGAATGCAGAATTAGCTGAAATAAAAAAGCAGGAAGAATCAGACCCGATTATCCAATTACAGTTCGAATTGAAAAAAGTCAAAGAAATTCTAGAGGCACAAAATGAGTTTAAAAGGAATTGATGTATCGGCACACAATGGCTCTATCGATTGGAACGCCGTAAAAAATGATGAAATCGACTTTGCCATTATCCGTGCCGGTTATGGTAATGATATCAGCCAGAAAGATAAATTCTTTGATCGGAATATGCAGGGGGCAATCAACGCAGGTGTTCCAGTAGGCGTGTATTGGTTTAGCTATGCCACCTCTATCCTGGATGCGCAAAAAGAAGCGGAAATTTGCAAAACTGTCATTGCTCCATATAAAGATAAGATTACATGGCCTGTATTTTTCGACTTTGAGTATGACTCTGTACGCTGGTGTAGACAAAACGGAGTCAACCCCGGTGCGCAACTCGTAACCGATATGGCATTAACGTTTTTACAATCTATGCAATCAGCAGGATATAAGGTTGGCAATTATGCTAATTTGGATTATTGCCGGAACTGGTTCCAAATGGAGCGGCTACAAGATTATCCGATGTGGTTCGCACAGTATGATGTTAATTCGCCAAGTATTTCCTGTGCGCTTTGGCAGTTTGGGGGAACTTCCGTCGCAGGCTGCAGAGGCAGCATTGACACCGATCTTGCTGATCGGGATTTGGGGAATCACGCAGCGACGGTTTCGGTACAGCCTTCCTCTTCTGAAATCAAAAAAGTTGGAGTACGGTATCGTGTAAGAACTCGGGAAAGCGGTTGGTTATCAGAGGTAAACGATCTTTCGGATTTTGCCGGAATCGAGGGACGGGCAATTACTGATCTTGCCGTTGGAGTTGACTGTGGCTCTGTTCGATATCGAGTCCATACAAAAGACGGAAACTGGCTGCCTGAAGTCAGCGGTTATGATACGGATGACTTTGAAAATGGATATGCAGGAAATGGCACACCGATTGACGCAGTGGCTGTTTATTATGAGACACCTAATTTCATTCGGCCTTACAGAAAAGCCTGCTACCGGGTTTCTCCGCTCAACTGCGGCTATTATGACTGGCAGCAGGATAACGAAATAGAAAATAGCCAAGACGGCTATGCGGGCTGCTTTGGAGAAAAGATTGACCGATTCCAGATCACGGTCCGATAAAGGAGGTGATGGGAATGCCAACCGAAGTAGTAGTTGCGCTGATTGCTTTTTTGGGAACAGCGGTCGGCAGTTGGAGCGGAATTCGAACCGCCAACAAATTGGTGGATTTTCGTTTGCAGAAATTGGAGGAGAAAGTTGCAAAACATAATCAGGTCGTCGAGCGTACTTATAGATTGGAAGAGCAGATGAAAGCTGCAAATCACAGAATTAGTGATTTGGAAGATAAGGAGGATCATGATGAACATGACTGAATTTTTAAGTTGGGATTTCTTGGCAACGTTTGTGGGTGCAGCAGCTGTAACAAGTTTGCTGACGCAGTTTTTAAAAAACATTGGGGCACTGAGTAAAATGCCGACGCAGATACTCAGCTATTTAATTGCGCTCTTTGTGCTGCTGATTTCTACCGCGGCAACGGGAGGATTTTTGCAGCCATGGACGATTTGGGCTTTGATTCCGTTTAATGCGGTATTAGTCTCAACTTCCAGCAACGGAGCCTATCAGGCGATTGTTAGAACAAAAGGAAAATCATAAAGAGATTGTTAAATAGGAAAGACTTTATCAGTTAAATAAAAAGTGCAGGCTTTCTGCCTTATGACGGCAAAAAGTCTGCACTTTTTTATTTCACACAACTAAGGAATGATTATTTCCAATAATCCAGATCATCAGGATTCAGACCAACATCTGCAGCATGGAATACCGGATCCTTTCCGGCTTTTTTTTGCTTTTCATAGTCTTTACAGGCTTTAACAGCGACATTGCTCAGCGCTACACAAGCCGGCAGATTAATCATGCACATGATTGCCATCATAATATCGGCAAGATCCCATGCAGCTGCCATTGGCAAAGTTGCACCGATCAAAACGATAAAGGAACAGAACAGCCGGAATCCAACCATGAATTTTTTGCTGGGTTTTTTGCGATGAATAAAGGTCAGACAGTTATCTACATAGAACAGGTTTCCTAAAAGTGTTGTAAAAGCAAAAAGTACCATTGCGATTGTAACGAAAATTGGTCCGAATCCGCCAAGAACACTCGAAACAGCCTGCTGTACATAAGGAGCACCGGCAAGCTCTTTGGTTGGTGTAACGCCGGAGCAGAGGCACATAAAAGCGGTTGCAGTGCAGATCAAAAGGGTATCAATAAAGACGGAAAGAACTTGAACAAGTCCTTGCTTGACAGGGTGAGAAACATCGGCAGCGGCTGCTGCGTTTGGAGCGGAACCTACACCGGCTTCATTGGAATAAAGTCCGCGCTTAATTCCGTACATCATGCAGGAACCTGCAATTCCACCAAAGATTGATTTGAAATCAAAAGCATTTTCAAAAATCATGGCAAAAACAGCAGGAATAATATTGAGATGCGCGAAGAAGACGACTAAAGAAACTGCCACATAGATAATGCCCATAATTGGGACAAGCAGGCTGGTCGCTTTTACGATTCGTTTTCCGCCGCCCATCACACACCATGCAACAAGAACAGCAAGGATAAGACCGATAATCCATGGAGTAGAGGTGGAATCATAAAAGCCGTAGACTGTAAAAGTGGATTGCAGGTTATAAGAGGCAAGCATGTTGAATCCACCGGCATAAGTAAGAATCAAGCAAACAGCGAAAAGAACTGCCAATCCACGATTGTGAAGAGCTGTTTCAATGTAATAAGCA
>DIQY01000044.1:0-6451 GCA_002424295.1 Ruminococcaceae bacterium UBA5450
CTAACATTCCACAGATGAAGTAAACGTGTTCGGATTTCACGCGGTTACCTCCACCAACCTTATCACTGTCCGCGTCAGCTTTAGAGCTGATGCGGATTTGTGCTGTTACATGATCTTTTGAAATCTCAACTTTTTTCACGAAAGTGTCAATAACACACCTTAAAACATCCGGGTCATTGCTGCGAAGATCCTTTTTGCATCCGCGCAGATAGGACACTATCTCTCCCCTGCTTGTCTTAGAAACATGCGCATTGGCCATCGCGTCGGCAAGCTGAATTTTAAGGTTTGCTTTCTTTTCGGTCAGGACACGGACCTGCTCGGCTGCTTCTTCTTTCGGGAGAAGATTATCATAGTACAAATCCCATGATTTAGAAATCTTACCTTCGACAGCGGAAATTTTAGAGGAAATAGCTTTTTCCGAATCGACAGAAGTAGAAACTTTTTTATTTAAAATATCGGAC
The DNA here is from genome assembly GCA_002424295.1 of Ruminococcaceae bacterium UBA5450. Lineage (GTDB taxonomy): Bacteria > Bacillota > Clostridia > Oscillospirales > Acutalibacteraceae > Caproicibacterium. The sequence continues at coordinate 462 of DIQY01000044.1, forward strand.
ATTTGATCTGCCAGCTTTTGAATAACGTTGTCGGTAAAGACGATATTAAGCTGGGATAGGATATACTTTTCCAAAGCCTCACAGCGGATTGGCTTATTGGTGCAGTCGCATTTATGACGCAGCCTGCCGTTGCAGGAATACTGATAATTTTTCTTTTTCCCCCGGCCGTATTCATAGCCGCTGCCAACATAAGCAGATCCACAATCCGCACAGACTAATTTTCCAGTCAGAAGATAATTATAATGCGAATTATGCCGAGGTTTCCGTTTCCGGCTCTGGAGAATATTTTGAACCTTATTCCACATTTCAGCCGATATGATTGCGGGAAAAGCTCCATCAATGCGGATGATTTGATCGTCCGGTTTATATTGACGGTTCCCGGATTTTTTGGAAAGTCTCTTATTCCAGACGTAACGGCCGATGTATTTTTCATTGCGGAGAATATCCGCTATGCTTCCCTTCCCAAACGGCCGGCCGAGCTTCGTTTTCAGCCCCCGCCTGTTTAGCTCGGAACAGATCAGATTATAACCATAACCGTTGCTGTACATACTAAAAATCAGCCGGACAGACTCCGCTTCGGCCTCATTAATTTTATATTTCCGGTCGGGTGTTACTTCGTACCCGAGAGGAGCGATGCCGCCGTTGTGCATTGCGGACAGAGCATTTTCATTCAATCCCTTCCGTACTTCCCGTGCAAGGTTTTTTGAATAGTACTCTGCCATGCCTTCAAGAACGCTTTCCAATATGACGCTCTCCGGACTATCATCAAGCTGCTCCAGAACCGACACGACCTTTACACCGCACTTTTCCAATTCTCGGCGATAAAAGGCGCTATCATACCGGTTCCGCGCGAAACGGTCCAACTTATGAACAATGCAAAGCTGAAAGACTCCTTTTTTCGCGTCCTCAACCATGCGTAAAAATTCTTCACGCTGATCGGAAGTCGCGGAAACCGCTTCATCCACATAAGTATGGACTAAGAAGATTTCATTCTTTTTGCAGTATTCTTTGATTGCCCGAACCTGAGCATCGATACTTTCCTGACGCTGATTATCCGAACTGTATCGGGCGTATGCTACAGCCGTTTTCATTGTGAAAATCCCCCTTGTAAATAAGGGGCTGAATTAGTACAATATATCTGCGAGGTATATCGTACATCAGCCCCGGCTGATGGAACCGCTCATTTCTGCTGGTAACGGAAGTGGGCGGCTTTTTTAAATTATAGACCTAAAAGCTGCTTCTTTTTCATATCGAATTCATTCTGGGTAATAGTGCCGTCATCCAGAAGTGATTTAAATTTTTTAATTTCATCCGCAGCGCTTAAAGGCTCTGCGGAGTTTTCGCTTTTGCATTTATTTTTCATGTATTCAAGTTCAGAAGCAATTTGGTTTATGATTTGGGTCGACGTTTTGTACAGCAACGAATCTTCTTTCACTTGTGAAGTTATGAACGGGATATCGATTCGCGGACAATCAGGATTGTTGACAATGATAGACAAAGACAAAGATTTACACATCGGAATTTCCTTTTTCTTTCGTGATGCGCCTGCAATTGCGCCAACGGTCCCAAACATTAAGCCACCTACAATCGCACTTCCGGCATGACCTTTTTGTTTGCTGCTGCCATTCTCCATAACTTCAAAATCTAAAATATCCCGATAATCATAGATTAAAGGCTCAGATTTTTTGCTTTGAACAACGGCCAGTTTATTGTTTTCATCGTCCATATAGAGTGCCGGTGTACCAGACAAAAAGTCACCATCGTACAACTCTTTTGTAATTTTAAACCCTTTTGCTGACAACTTTTCGGATATGATTTCTTTTTTGGATTTCTTATTACCGAATAGTCCCATAACTCAACCTCCAATTCATATTTTGCCGCTTGCTGCCTACACCAGCGACCGGCATTTTACGCGAATTTCAGCCGACCTTTTGGTTCCGGAACAGGGCGCCCTGCTTCCTTTGCGGTTTCAATCCACTCCGATATGACTCTTTCCGTGTTTTCCAGCGCCTCTTTTGTAGTTGCGCCGTCTGCCATGCAGCCGGGAAGTTCAGGGACTTCGGTAACATAGGCATTATCTTCTTTACTCCAAAAAATAATGATTTCGTACTTATACATTCAATTCATCTCCTAACCCATATTTGAGGATAAGGTTCCTGACCTGTTTCACTTGATATGGCTTCGCTTTGCTGCCGACCGGCTGAATATTGATGATTTCTTCAATATCAGATTTAGTGTAAATAAAATGGTCCCCTTTTATCCGGAAAGTGAAACCTAAGTCATCCAGAACGCTACATAGATCAGAAAAATTGATATTAGAGTCTTTCGTACCACAGAGAATGCTCAGCAGAAGCTTTTCGTACTTGCCCATGCCAATCCCCCTTCGTAAGAAATCTATAACAAAGCTGGTGATAAAATAACAATTCAGCATGTTATAATTCCAGAAATGCTATGATAAAATTGCTTATTTTACCCTGTAAATTACCACCCATGAAAGGAAGCCATGCCTGAAAACAGGCAAAATTATTTTTTGCGCACAGAGTCGTTCTGGTTTTTGAACATATTCTCGCTTATCTTATCAATAGTATCAATAGCATCGGACGCGATTTCCGACATATTCGATTGTTTTTTATCATCCAAGATATATTTGAGTTCACGGTTTAGGGTATCTTCCACCGCTTGCTGACCTCGCTGGTCAAGCAGGCGGTATTTTTTTATTAGTTTTCTTTCTTTTTCAGTAAATTTATTATCATTTCGATCTATACCAAGCAAATAATCAGAATCGATTTTTAGAATGTCTAAAATTTTTTTGATATTTAAAACATCTGGCTCACGCTTGTCTTTTTCCCAATAGTTTAAACGCGTCGGAGTAATTCCGAGCGCCTCTGCAAATTGCTTTTGTGAATAGCCTTGTTTTTCCCTTTCGGCTCTGAGACGTTCACCGAATGTACTCAAATTAAGCACCACCTTATGTAAATAGAATAATACGTTAAATTCGGGCTGTCAATAGATTTTGAAAAAATAATTAGCAAAATGGTAATTATTCGGGGCAAATGGTATTGACAAATTACCAAAACGCTAATATAATGAACTTGCAATCAGCAAAACGGTAATTGAGGTGATTGAATGTTTAGAAATTTAGAAGCAGAGCAAAAACGAATGGGAATGAGCAATACTCAAATGGCACATCTGCTCGGTGTAACCAGAAATACCTACGAGGCGAAAAAAAGCTCGGAACTTTTAACCAAAAACAAATAGTGTCATTACTCAAATTTTTTGATTGCAAGTTTGAGTACCTGTTTGCGACAAATGATGACCGTAAAACCGCCTGACTGCCTAGCAACGGAAAAGAGGTGAAAACAAGTGAGTGAACCTAAAAAAACAATATGCATTGTTGTTGAAGTCAATTCAAACAAAATACTAAACATTCTTAGCGAATTAGATGAATTAGAGCGGCAATTTAGCAACAAGATTGATGAACTTCGGTATGAGTGCTTTTCAGAATCAGAGCAAAAAGATACCGCCAACAGGTAGGACTGTCGGCGGCAAGGAATCAATCTGTAGCATCTGAAATGGCTTTTGCCAGCTTTTCAATTTCCTTCGTAATGTTTAAAATTAAACTTTTTGTTTGTTCGTCGGTTGAAGAGTCGCTGATTTGTCTTTCTACATTGCGCTGAAATGTAGAAATAGCATTATTTATTTGGTTCGACACGTAAATCCCTCCTTTCGCTATAATTCTACAGCGAAAAAAGAAAAATCACAAGGTTACCCAGCAACCGGAAAAGAGGTGAATCAGATGTACGACATTAAGACTATCAAGCGTGGGATTTACATCAATGAAAGTCAGGTTCCGGCTGTTCGCGTTGATGTTGTAATGGACTGTATTCCAAAGGAGTTGCAGGGAAAAGTGGAATCTTATCTGGATGAATTTGAAATAAAAGTAAAGGGGGTCGTCGAAGCGGCAACTAAGACGACTCCCAGCACAGGGGGATATCCACCATCGGCTATCTTTGGGTGAAAACTATTTTTGAGCCGCAACTGCAAGGCTCAATCTTTCCGGTGTGAGGATAAGGAATTAGTTTTCGGAACTTATTACAGTTGTAGCAAAAATAATTACCAGGAGGAAGCTCAACCAAATTTCCCGAAGAATCAACAACGGAAAATGTTTTTTCAAGGCTCAAACGAATCAGCTCCTTTCACCACAATATTACAGCGGGAAAGGAAAAATCGCAATGTTCAGCTATTGAAAAGAGGTGAAAAGAATGGATGACAAACCGGTAGATAAGACTCACCTGATTCATTACCACCGGAAAGATGTGTTTTTAAAAACAGCAAAAACAGATTCCGAAGCAGATGAGGATAGAAAAGCCTTTGCAGATAGCATTCTCTTACAATGCCAGCGCAAAGGCTATACGGTGGCCGAAACAAACCGGTTAATTTCTCAGCTTCAGATGGACCTTAACGATATTCAGACGGTCCAGAACGAAATTACTCGTTTTCGCTGTGAATTTTAAATTGGCTTTCGTCCATGTATGCATATGAATCCCAGGCTTCATGAAATTTATTAGCCATTTCATTCCTGATTTGCATTTCATCAGTTATGTGAGCGTTGATTACATACGCCAAGGCACACTGCATGGACAAATCATACCGGATTTTATCTTTTGAAATAATCACGAAAACCATTCCCCCTTCACCACAATTTTACAGCGGAAAAGGAAAAATCGCAACACTTCTAAGCGGATTGGGAGGCGGTGAACTACGGAAAGAAAATTCAGTTCGACATTTGCAATTGAGCCGGTCGACCTAACCTCGTTAGCTCATGCATTTGCCGAGCAATATGAAAAGCAGCTCGCAGAAAAATCCATTCAGAGGAAGGAAACCGAGCCAAAAGAAAAACTTGCTACATAGGAAAGCGGGGAAAATATTGATGTTTCAGGAACGGCAGTTGGAATCCATTGCAAAAAGTCTAAAGAATATCAGTGAAACGCTTCGCGTGATGAACTCCGAGAAGCATACACAGTTTACTCCAGACGTTTGCGTCCATGCAGATGATTGTGCGTTTTGCCAATGCAGTACGTGCGCAAAGCGGGAAACGTGCAAATTGAAAAATGATGAAGTCCTTACTGATATCAAGGCTTCACCATGCAATGGGTGTAGGCCCGGTGAGCGGTTCCGGCCGATGGAAGCGAAGCGCTGCCCAAAATATAGCGAGGTGAATGATAATGCGTTACCTTTGCAGAGTTTTGAACATGGCGCTTGCGTTTGATGACGAATCAGGTGAATATTCGATTCTCGACGGCTGCGCTCCCCAGGACGGCGGCGGGTACACATACGCCTCGAAAGCAGGATATGAAAACCCTATGGAAGCCATTTCCGGCTTTTTCGGACAAGCTGAAATGAGAATGCGCCGGAAAATTGGGGACAGGCTTGAAGCCGAGGACAGAGACCGTTATACCGGAGAATTGGTAAAAAGGGGGCAGTAGATTGGCACACATCCCGGATGAGAGATTCAAAGGCACATTATATGATGTCGAAGATTGCTTAGACGCAATCACGGATGATGAGGTGGTAAAACCCAGTGAAAAAAAGAAAGCAGTCAAGATGTTTCGGCTGTTTTTGGATTTTTGCACAGATGAAAAGATTATTCCGTCTTACACGCTCGACCCGCTGAAATTCAGGCTTGGTTTGGAAGTTGTAAATGGATCTGCAGGGCCGCAGGTGGTTGTTCCGACAACGGCCAAGGAATTGAAAGACAAGGGAGCGAAAACAATGAATGATAAAAAAGAAAACAAGCCATATGAGCACTGCGAAAGTTGTGAGTACAAAGATAACCAGTGCAAAGTTTACGACAAATTCCAGCGCCTTCCGCGCGCAGAAGGCGGCCTCGGGTTGTGCATCAAAATCGGCGGGCGCGGTAATTAAAAAAAGAAGGGAAAGAAAAATGATGGAAGAACTGAAAGCGCGCAACGTCCGTGCTATGTGGAACG
>DIQY01000044.1:6719-7011 GCA_002424295.1 Ruminococcaceae bacterium UBA5450
TAGCGGAACAGACACGCCACAAAACACTGCCAACCACCGCGCCGAACCGGAAAATCCACCGCTTGATGCGATTGAGTTAGCAAAAACAGCCATAGCTTTGCAGCAGTTAAAAGCTGAAAATGAGCAGCTACGCGCCGTGATTACCCAAAGGGATCCAGATTTTTTTAATCGGAAATGTCGAGTCTGCGGATGTGATTGGAATCATCCATGTAACGATCATGATTACTGGGTAGAAGATGATCTATGCAGCGCGTGCGCCGCCCACAAACCGGAAGGAAGCGAAACGTAAAAA
>DIQY01000094.1:0-135 GCA_002424295.1 Ruminococcaceae bacterium UBA5450
TCTAGATTATCGCTTTTACGAGACTAATCGAAATCTGGAATTGGTTTTGAAAAGGGGAGAGTCCGTTCGTACAGTTTCCATTCATAAGGGACAATATGAACCAATCGGACTTGAATTTGAAACTTATTTAATGGA
>DIQY01000094.1:365-3558 GCA_002424295.1 Ruminococcaceae bacterium UBA5450
TTTTTTGCTTTATTGATCAGCTTCCAAAAGGAATGCGGGAAACACTATATTTTAAAGACGACGATTCACGTCTTTCTTTTTTGTTTGGCAATTATATTACCATGACAAATTTAAGTGACCGCGAAGTAGAGCGTATTATTCAAATGCATATCAGCCCGATCAATATTTCTGTCCATACTACAAATCCAAAATTGCGCTGCAAAATGATGGGAAATCGTCTCGCCGGAGAATCTTTGAAATATTTGTATCGTTTAGCAAAAGCCGACACGAAGATTAACTGCCAGCTGGTGCTGTGCCCGGGCATTAATGATGGGGAAGAATTAGAGCGAACTTTGAGCGATCTTTCTTCCTGTGCCCCGGCAGTTCAAAGTATTGCGTTAGTTCCTCTGGGGGTGACGAAATATCGGGATGGGCTTTATCCGTTGGTTCCTTATACGCCTCAGCAGGCAAAAAAAGTGGTAGAGCGGGCAGAAGCGTGGGGAGAGAGATTTTTTCAAAAATATGGGAATCGTATTTGTTATGCAGCAGATGAATTTTATTTAAAAGCAAACCTTCAGATTCCAGATGCTGAATTTTACGGCGATTTTGACCAGATGGAGAATGGTGTCGGCCTTTTAGCATCCCAGAAGCAGGAATTTGAGATGGCAGCAGAAGATTTTAAGGAACCCTCTCAAATGAGAAAAGTAACACTTGCAACCGGAACAGCAGCAGCTCCGTTTTTAAAGGAACTGCTTGACGGATTCCAAAGAAAATGCAATAATCTAATTTGTCAGGTGAGTCCAATTCGCAATGACTTTTTTGGGACGACCATTACCGTGGCGGGGCTTATCACAGGACAGGATTTGATTGCCCAGCTTCAAGGAAAAGATTTGGGAGACGAACTTTTGCTGCCAACTGTGATGCTTCGGCATGAGCAGGATTTATTTTTGGACAATGTTTCAATTGACGAAGTTAAAAAAGCATTGAATATTCCGATCCGCTTAGTACCAAATGATGGATGGGAACTTTTGAATGCAGTATTAGGGAGGAAAGATGATGTCTAAGCCGGTAGTAGCGATCGTAGGACGGCCAAATGTAGGCAAGTCCACTTTATTCAATAAATTGATCGGAGCTCGCCTCTCTATCGTAGAAGATACCCCTGGTGTAACAAGAGATCGTATCTATGGGGAGTGCGAATGGGATGGCCGAAAGATTTGCTTGATTGATACAGGTGGAATTGAAGTCAAAACAAGTGATCTTTTACTGTCACAAATGCGCGAGCAGGCACAGCTCGCAATCGATACGGCGAATGTGATTATCTTTGTAACCGATATTCACGGCGGTGTTTTGGCAGCGGATCGAGACATTGCAGCGATGTTGATGAAAAGCGGTCGGCCAATCATTTTGTGCGTTAATAAAGTGGATTCTGTTGGGAAGCCTCCGATGGAATTTTATGAGTTCTACAATTTGGGATTAGGAGATCCGATTGCAGTTTCTTCGGTACACGGACATGGTACCGGAGATCTTCTCGATCGGGTCATAGAATTACTCCCTGAGAAAACAGAGGAGGAAGATGCCGCCGATACGATTCATGTAGCTGTGATTGGAAAGCCAAACACTGGAAAGTCTTCCCTTATAAACAAAATTGTTGGAGAGAATCGCTGTATTGTTTCCGATGTTGCTGGAACAACAAGAGATGCCATTGATACAGAGGTAGAAAATTCTTATGGCAATTTTGTTTTGATCGATACTGCGGGGTTGCGTCGGAAGAGCAGAGTTACAGATACGATCGAACACTATAGTGTTCTGCGGGCACAAATGGCAATCGAACGGTCGGATGTGTGCGTTATTATGATTGATGCGACCGAGGGATTTACAGAGCAGGACAGTAAGGTCGCCGGACTTGCCCATGAAAGCGGAAAAGGATGTATTATTGCAGTTAATAAATGGGATGCCATTGAAAAAGACGGGCGGACAATGGAGTCATTTCGCAAAAGTCTGCAGAATGATTTTTCTTTTATGGACTATGCGCCGATCATTTTTATCTCAGCAAAAACCGGACAGCGAATTGACCAGCTCTTTAGCATGATTAAACAAGTTGCAAAATCAAATTCGATGCGTATTGCGACAGGCATGCTCAATGATGTTTTGGCGCAGGCGACCGCACGTGTACAGCCGCCTACCGATAAAGGTCGGCGTTTGAAAATTTATTATATGACACAGGCAAGTACGAATCCGCCAACGTTTGTGTGCTTTGTCAATTCGGCTGAATTATTCCATTTTTCCTATCAGCGTTATCTGGAGAATCGGATTCGAGAAACTTTTGGGCTCGAAGGAACTCCGGTTCGCTTTATTATCCGTGAACGCGGAGATTCTTAAGGGGGAGAGAAAAAGAAATGAATGGTTCAGATTTGATTGCTCCAAGTCTAATTGTAGCAGTTATTTCTTATTTGCTTGGAAGTCTTAGCTTCTCAATTATTTTTACAAATTTTTTTGAAAAAAAAGATATTCGAACAATGGGCAGTGGAAATGCAGGAGCAACAAATGTTTTGCGCTCTGTAGGCCCTAAAGCAGCTATTTGTACGTTTATTTTTGACTTTTTAAAAGGAGTGGCTTCGGTCTTAATTGGAAAGCTGATTTTTTCAATGATGCTGCCGCCCGATGCCTTGCTTCCCGAAATGGTTCAGTATGGTACCTATATCGCAGGATTTTCCTGCGTTTTTGGACATATGTTTCCAATTTATTTTGGTTTCCGTGGGGGAAAGGGTATTTTGACAACTGCCGCAATTATTGCTCTGATTGACTGGCGTGTATTTCTGGTCGTAATCGTAGTCTTTTTAGTAACCTTTATGATTTCTAAGATCGTTTCTCTGTCATCAATATTAGCTGCGATCATGTATCCTGTTGGGACATTTTTAATTAATTATTTCTTTGAATTTAAAACAGGGAATATGCCTTTCCGTTTTGTCATTGTTACGGCGGCGGCGACTCTCTGTATGGCAACCGTGATTGTTACTCGTCATCACGGAAATATCATCAGAATTTTAAATGGCACTGAGAAGAAGCTGTCTATAAAAAAGCATAATCATAATAATGTATAAAAAAAGGGACTTCTTTTTAAGAAGTCCCTTTTTTAACAAATCAATTTCAAATTAAAAATGACGCATCAAACAGCGCGGGTAACCTTACCGGAACGCAGGCAACGGGTGCAGGC
>DIQY01000032.1 GCA_002424295.1 Ruminococcaceae bacterium UBA5450
CGGAACGCAGCGTATGCGGAATGTGATCAATAAAAACATTACAGAAGAACAGCTTTTAAAAACGGTAAACACTGCATTTTCCGGTGGTTGGACAACCGTTAAGCTTTATTTTATGCTGGGTCTTCCTACCGAAACTTTGGAGGATGTAGAAGGAATTGCACAGCTTGCTCAGAAAGTAGTGGATGCTTTTTACGAAAATTCTAATAAGCCAAAGGGGAAGGGTGTTAAGGTAACAGTTAGTGCTTCTGCCTTTATTCCAAAACCTTTTACACCGTTTCAATGGGAACCGCAGGACACTATGGAGCAGATGCTCGAAAAACAGCATGTTTTGGTGCAGTCCGTTCATTCTCATAAAATTACTCCAAACTGGCACGACGCTTCTACCAGTTTAATAGAAGCTGTGTTTGCACGGGGAGACCGTCGGCTGGGAAAAGCACTTTTGGAGGCAAATAAACGTCATATGCGCATGGATGGTTGGGATCATTATTTTTCTCTGGAAAACTGGCTGTCTGTTTTTAAGGACTGTGGGATTGATCCTGCTTTTTATGCCAATCGCAGGAGAAGTTTTGACGAAATTCTCCCATGGGATCACATTGACTATGGAATTAAAAAAGAATTTTTGATCAATGAATGCAAAAAAGCATATTGCGCGGCGACAACGCCAAACTGCAGAGAATCCTGTTCTGCATGCGGGGCAGCACGCTTTGGAGGAGGAATCTGCTATGAGAAGCGTTAGAGTTTGGTTCCAGAAAATAGGCGCAGCAAGGTATATTTCTCATTTAGATTTAAGTCGCTGTATTGCCCGGGCAGCGCAGCGCGCAAAAATACCATTGTGGTATACAAAAGGCTTTAATACTCATGCGTATTTAACCTTTGCACTTCCGCTGAGCCTTGGATTTTATGGACTTCACGAAAGCTTTGATTTTCGAATAGAAGGCGAGATTAGTAATGAGGAGATCAAAGAACGACTAAAGAAAGCGTTACCGCGAGATCTGCCGATCCTTGATGTGACGGAACCTGTTATGAAAGCATCGGCAATTACTTTTGCCTCTTATGAAATGAAAATTGATTGTGATAATCCGGATGAACTCTCTGAACAATTTCAGAACATGATGAAAAAAGAACATCTGGTTGTACCGAAACACACAAAAAGCGGTTGGATTGATCTGGATATTCGGTCGGAGATTCAAAAGTTTTCCATTGAAAAAGCGGAAACAGGAATTTTAATTGATGTTTTACTGCCGGCAGGCAATCAATTCAATCTGAATCCTTCGCTCATCTTAACTTGTGCCGAAAAGGAATTTTCTTTTTCAAAGCAGGCTGAAATTGTAAGGACCGAACTTTATGACAGCAGCTTCAAAAGATTTGTATGAACTATAAAAATTTCTTGCCTTTTTAATCACTTTGTGCTAAAATATAAAAGCATTTGGAAATCTCCGGACTCCCCGGAGGAGTTCAATGCCCGTCGTAAACGACATTGAAAACGGACAGTCCTCTGCAGAAAATTGCATGAATGTCTAATCTTTAGGAGGAAAATTATGGACGCATTAAAATTAATTTCTCAGGATTCCATTAAAGCAGAGCCCCCCAAAATTGAAGTGGGCGACACTGTAAAAGTAAGCGTAAATATTCGCGAAGGAAATCGTGAACGTATTCAGCTGTTTGAAGGAACTGTCATTGCACGCAAAGGTTCCGGAATCAGTGAAACCTTTACCGTTCGCCGCGTCGCTTATGGGGTTGGCGTCGAGCGTGTATTCCCAGTTCATTCCCCAAATGTGAAATCTGTGGAACTGGTTCGCAAGGGCCATACCCGCAGAGCAAAGCTTTATTATTTACGTGATCGCGTAGGCAAGGCTGCAAAGCTTCGTGAAATCGTAAAATAAACAATCGAAAAGATGAGAAGGGACATGAGAGTGTCCCTTTTTTGTATCTTTAAACTTTTAAGAAGTTTTGTTCCGAAAAGGAGTAAGAAAGTGAAGCGCAATCTAGAAAACACTTCAAAGAATCACAGAGTAATTAGTATTTATGAATGGGCCGAGGCAATCATTGCAGCTTTGATCATAGTGACATTGTTTTTTTCTGCGTTTTTCCGTGTGGCAGAAGTGGATGGTACTTCAATGATTCCAAATTTATATTCCGGGGATCGTGTTCTTCTAACCGGAATTTACACAAAGCCCGTTAGCGGAGACGTCGTGGTAATTGCGCCGAATGGTTCTGAAGAAGTTCCTCTGGTTAAACGTGTCATTGCAACCGAAAATCAGACAGTAGATATTGATCGTACTTCGGGGAAAGTGTCTGTTGACGGAGTCGAACTCGATGAAACCAGGTATATAGGGAACAACCGCACCGATCAGCAATCCGATCTGCAGTTTCCGCTGACCGTTCCTTCTGGGCATGTGTTTGTTCTGGGGGATAACCGCTCCGTATCGAAGGACAGTCGGAGCGCTGATATTGGATTTATTGATCAGAAAGATATAATTGGCAAAGCCTTGCTCGTTATATTCCCTTTTGATCGGATGGGAGGAATCGTTTCGTGAGTGAGGCACAGTCAATTCAATGGTTTCCGGGGCATATGACAAAGACTCGGAGGCAGATTGAAAAAAGCTTGAAGATGGTTGATGCAGTGGCTGAGTTAATTGATGCCCGCATTCCGATCAGCAGCAGAAACCCAATTTTGGGAGAATTGATTCAAAAGAAACCGCGTGTTATTCTGATGAATAAAAGCGATATGGCTGACCCTTCGGCTACTAAAAAATGGATTCACTTTTTTGAAGAACAAAGCATTCCTGCCATTGCGCTGGACTGTAAAAGCGGAAAAGACTTAAATCAATTTATTCCTTTAGTAAAAAAAGTTTTGGCACCACAAATTTCTGCATGGCAGAAAAAGGGCATGGTGGGAAGAACCATTCGAATCATGGTAGTCGGAGTACCAAATGTCGGAAAATCTTCTTTGATTAACCGTCTTTCAAAATCAAGCAAATCCAATGTAGAGGACAGGCCTGGTGTTACACGTTCCAATCAATGGTTTACCATCAGCAAAGGATTTGATTTGCTGGATACCCCTGGCGTCCTCTGGCCAAAATTTGAGGACAAGATCGTTGGAGAACATCTCGCTTTTACAGGAGCCGTTAAAGATGATATTCTGGATACGGAGCAGCTTGCTTCCAGGTTGTTGGAACTTTTGGCACATAACTATCCGCAGGAACTTTGCTCCCGCTATAAGCTGGATGAAACAGACCTACAGAAGCAAGAAGGATGGAAAATCTTACAGCTAGTTGGAAAAAAACGTGGAATGCTGATTTCCGGCGGGGAAATTGATACAGAACGAGCTTCTATTATGGTTTTGGATGAATTTAGAAGTGCTAAAATCGGGCGAATCACTTTGGAACTTCCGGAGGAAAACAAATAATGCAGGAAAACAAAAGTCTAAAAGACTGGCTTTTTTATGAGAAAGAAGCTTTGAGTGAAGGCTTCCAACAAATTTGCGGAATAGATGAAGTCGGACGTGGTCCTTTAGCTGGCCCTGTTTTTGCTTCCGCAGTAATTTTACCGGTTGGTTGTGTGATTCCGGGAGTCAATGATTCCAAAAAATTATTGCCTAAAAAGCGTGAAGAATTATTCGCTATTATTAAAACAAAAGCTGTCGGCTGGGCGGTCGGATTTGCAACCGAACAGGAAATTGATCAAATCAATATTTTGCAGGCGACTTTTCTTGCGATGCGCCGTGCGGTGGAAGCACTGCCTACAAAACCGGATCTTGCATTGGTCGATGGAAATCGTACGCCTTTTCTTGGTGACGGGATAAAAGTTCGCACGATTGTCAAGGGAGACGGCAGCAGTGAAAGTATTGCCGCTGCGTCTATTATGGCAAAAGTGAGCCGTGACCGTTTGATGATCAAATTAGATGAACTTTATCCGGAATATGGTTTTATGAGAAATAAGGGATATGGAACCGCTGAACATGTTAAGGCGCTGCTTCAATATGGTCCCTGCCCAATTCATCGCACCAGCTTTTTAAAGAGGATTCTCGGTGAACCCAATGGCTAATTCACTTGGCGATTGGGGAGAGAAACTTGCCGCTGATTATTTGATGAAACACGGTTGGAAAATTTTAGCGAGAAATTTTCATTCTCGGTATGGCGAAATTGATATCATCGCCTGCAATGAGGACTTTATCAGTTTTGTAGAAGTAAAAACGCGGCGAAAGCATGCAATGGTATCCCCTATGGAAGCGATCACTCCTCAAAAGCAGCACAAAATGATTATGACTTCTGAGACTTGGCTTTTACAACATCCTTCTGATCTTCAGCCAAGATTTGATGCCATTGGAATTGAAGTTGAACCGAATGATACGGTGGGAAAAATCCAGTATCTTGAAGACGCTTTTGGGAGCGAATAAAATAATCATTCGCATTTTAATTATTTATGGAAAGGAAGTGGCAATCTGATATGAAATATCGGTCCACGAGAGATTTTTCACAAGAGGCAGTTTCCGCACAGGCAATCGCGCAGGGGATCTGTGAAGACGGGGGACTTTTTGTTCCGGAAACATTTCCAAAATTAACACAGCAGGATTTTAATTCTCTGCAAAATGCAGATTACCAAACACGTGCTCAGAAAATTCTTTCTATGTATCTTACGGATTTCAGCACAGACGAAATTGAAGACTGCATAAGAAAAGCTTATACAGAAGAAAAATTTCCAGG
>DIQY01000107.1:0-139 GCA_002424295.1 Ruminococcaceae bacterium UBA5450
TATCGGAGATATTATTGTTGCCGGAACAACAGTCGGCCGCGTGCGCGCGATGACTAACTTCTGCGGCAAACCTATTGAGCAGGCAGGACCCAGTGTCCCAGTGGAGATTACCGGTCTTGATGATGTTCCAACAGGCGGA
>DIQY01000107.1:443-2806 GCA_002424295.1 Ruminococcaceae bacterium UBA5450
GCAGATGCAGGAAGGCGATATGAAAGAACTGCAGGTCATTGTAAAAGCAGATGTACAGGGATCTGTAGAGGCAGTTCGCCAGTCATTAGAGAAGCTTGGCAACAGTGAAGTGCGCGTAAATGTAATTCATGGCGGCGTCGGTGCAATCAACGAAAGCGATGTCATGCTTGCAACGGCCAGCAATGCAATTATTGTAGGATTCAATGTCCGTCCGGATCCGGTGGCGGAGGAGAATGCAAAGCAGAACGGCGTAGAGATGCGGCTTTACCGCGTGATTTATGACTGTATTGCAGATGTGCAGTCTGCAATGAAAGGAATGCTTGCTCCGAAGGTACGCGAGATTCAGCTGGGCCGTGCCGAGTGCCGTGAGGTTTATAAGATCAGCAGTGTCGGCACTGTAATTGGCGCACATGTGATGAGTGGAAAAATTTTACGTTCGGCACAGATTCGTGTTGTCCGTGACGGAATCGTCATTACCGAGGATCAGATTTCCTCTCTGCGCCGTTTTAAAGATGATGTAAAAGAAGTAGCCGAAGGCTACGACTGCGGTATTTGCCTCGAGAAATTCAATGACGTAAAGGCCGGCGATATTCTTGAAGCTTTCCAGATGGAAGAATATCGCGAGGAATAAAAGGGAAAACCAACAAGAAGGGACCGCCCTGCGCCTTATTTGTGGTGCGGCGGATCCCTTTTTGCAAGAATAAGAAAGGAGGCTTTGCATCAATGCCAAGCCATCGTATGGGACGCACGACGGAGGATATCCGCCGGGAGCTGACTGCAATTTTTCGTGAACTCAAAGACCCGAGGGTAACTTCTACCCTCCTTTCAATTGTGCGGGTAGAAGTTACCTCTGATCTTTCATATTGTACGGTTTACGTCAGTGATATGGAAGGACTTCCCCGTACAAAACGTGCCGTTGAAGGACTAAAATCCGCCTCCGGATTTATTCGCCGGGAATTGGGAGAACGGCTCCATTTACGGCATGTTCCTGCACTGCTTTTTAAAGCAACAGATTCTATTGAATACAGTGCGCATATCTCAAAAGTGCTCAATGATTTGGAGGAAAAAGATGACCATCACGCTGAATGAAGCTGCCGCTTTTTTGGAAAGCCGAGAAGATATTCTGATTCTTTGCCACTCTTCTCCTGATGGCGATACCTTGGGGTCTGGGGCAGCGCTTTGTCTTGCTCTGCGCAGCCTTGGGAAAAGGGCACAGGTTCGCTGCAGTGATAAGATCGGGAAAAAATTTGAGTTTCTGTTCCAAGAACTTCCGGAGCAGGAATTTACCCCCAAAACCATTGTTGCGGTAGATGTGGCAGATGAAAAACTTTTGGAGGAACCGCTTTTGTCCCAGTGGGGCGGAAAAGTGGAGCTTTGTATTGATCATCATCCCAGCAATATGCACTATGCAGAGCAAGATTATGTAGACCCTAAGGCGGCGGCCACCTGCGAGATCATTTATGATCTGCTTAAATATCTGGAAGTTCCGCTTACTTTGCCGATCGCAACTGCAATTTATACCGGAATTTCTACCGATACCGGCTGTTTTCGGTATATTAATGTGACTCCGAAAACGCACCGCATTGCGGCAAAACTTTTGGAGTGCCATGTAGAGGCTTCTACAATCAATCATTTGATGTTTGAAACAAAAAGCCGTGACCGAATTCGTCTGGAACAGCAGGTTTTAGGAACTTTGGAGTTTTTCTCTCAAAACAGAGTTGCAGTGATTGCCATTACCAGAAAAATGGTGGAAGCTTCGGGAATTTCAGAAGAAGAGACCGAAGGCCTAGCTTCCCTCCCGAGGCAGATCGAAGGGGTTCGCATCGGGGTTACTTTAAGGGAAAAGGCAGATGGCTCCGTTAAGATTTCTTTGCGTGCACTGCACCCGCTGAATGCCTCCGATATCTGTGCAAAATTTGGCGGCGGCGGCCATCCGGGGGCTGCCGGCTGTTCGCTCCAGTGCTCTTTGGAAGAAGCCAAAAAACAGATTGTCAGCGCCTGCGAAGAAGTGCTGAATTCGTAATGAATGGTGTATTTATCCTTGATAAACCGGAAACATTCACTTCATTTGATGCAGTCGCTGTCATGCGCCACCTTTTTGGAGAGCGAAAAATTGGGCATACCGGAACGCTTGACCCAATGGCAACAGGCGTTTTACCGTTGCTTTTGGGGAAAGGAACCCGGGCGATTCCTTTTTTAGAAGAACGGCCAAAAACCTATCGTGCAGAATTTTTGCTTGGAAAGCGAACCGACACGCTGGATCGCACCGGAAAGCTCCTCGAAGAAGATGAAAAATCGGTGCCCAAAGAAGCTTTGCGGGAGACGATGCGAACTTTTGAGGGAGAAATTTTGCAGGTACCGCC
>DIQY01000035.1 GCA_002424295.1 Ruminococcaceae bacterium UBA5450
TGCCAATATTGATGAATATTTGGGGTTCCATCATGAAATTAAGGACGAGGTCGAGGTGCCGACTCCGCGCTTTTATGATATGCGGCCGCGCGGGCGCATCGATGTTACGATGCGAGAAGCTTCAGAGCGAAAATGTGACTTTGAATGTATTGAATGCGGCATGACTGATGAAGAAGCCAAGCAGGAATCGTCTCGCTGTCTGCGGTGCGATCACTTTGGATATGGAAACTTTAAGGGAGGTCGTGAAAAACAATGGTAAATGCAACAATAGACGGCCTTTCTGTCTGTGTAGAAAACGGAACTTCAATTTTGGACGCTGCAAAAAGTGTTGGAATTTTGATTCCGCATTTGTGCTATCTCAAAGAGATCAATGAGATTGCAGCTTGTCGTGTCTGCGTCGTAGAGGTAGAAGGGACAGATCGGCTTGTGCCGGCCTGTAATAATGAATTGCTCGAGGGAATGGTAGTCCGCACGAATTCTCCCCGTGTTCGGCAGGCTCGGCGTACCAATCTGCGTCTGATTCTTTCGCAGCATGATACGAGCTGTACGACCTGTATCCGCAACGGAAACTGCATGCTGCAAAAGCTTTCCAATGATCTGAATATTCACTATCAGCCATATCGGGTTCGTATTGAGCGCACCGAGATCAATATGGATGTGCCCTTGATTCGAGAGGCCAGTAAGTGCATTAAGTGCATGCGGTGTATCCAAATCTGTGATAAAGTACAGAATATGAAGATTTGGGACGTGGCTGGGACCGGGTCCAGAACAACGGTTGATGTTTCCTATAATCGGAAACTGAAGGATACCGACTGTACTTATTGCGGACAGTGCGTGACCCATTGTCCTACCGGGGCGCTGACCGCCAGGGATGATACAAATGAAGTGTTTCACGCTTTGGCAGATCCAGAAATTACAACGGTAGTGCAGGTTGCACCCGCTGTTCGGGTGGCGTGGGCGGAGGCGTTCCAGCTTTCACCGGAGTTTGCAACGATTGGCCGCTTGGTGGCAGCTTTGCGGCATGTTGGCTTCGATTATGTTTTTGATACCGATTTTTCCGCTGATTTGACGATCGTAGAGGAAAGCCATGAGTTCGCTAAAAAATTGACCCACCGCAATCAATATCGTTGGCCGATGTTTACTTCCTGCTGCCCGGCATGGGTACGGTTCTTAAAATCGCAGTATCCCTCTTATGTAGATTGCCTTTCTACAGCGAAATCTCCGCAACAGATGTTTGGAGCAGTAGTGAAGAGTTATTTTGCGGAGCAGAAGGGAATTGATCCAAAAAAGCTGTTCGTGGTTTCTATCATGCCCTGCATTGCAAAAAAGCAAGAATGTGAATTGCCGACCATGAAAGATTCTCACGGAGTGCCATCGGTAGATGCTGTACTTACCACCCGTGAAATCTGTCGCGTTTTTCACAGTGAACATATTGTGCCGGTTAATTTAAAGGAGGAATCCTTTGATTCTCCGCTGGGTACCAGTACGGGAGCCGGTGTGATTTTTGGTGCTACCGGGGGCGTAATGGTTGCCGCGCTGCGTTCGGCGTATTGCTTTTTGACTGGTTCTAAGCCGGATCCGGATGCTTTTCAGCTTGTTTACAAAACGCACCCGTGGAAGGAAGGAACGTTTTCCATTCCGAAAATTGGAAAGGTTCATGTGGCAGCAGTAAGCGGCCTTTCCAATACACGCAGGCTGATGGAAGCAATTGATAAAGGCGATGCTTCCTATGACTTTGTAGAAGTGATGGCCTGCCCGGGAGGTTGTGCCGGGGGCGGCGGACAGCCGATCCATGAAGGACTGGAACTGGCGGAAAAGCGCGGAGAGTGTCTCTGGCAAATTGATTCCGCGATGCCTCTTCGCTTCTCCCACGAGAATCCGGAAGTCCAAATTTTGTATCGAAAATATTTGGGACAACCGCTTAAGGGAAAAGCACACGATCTTTTACATACCAATCATAATGCATGGAAGATGCCATCGCAGATTTTAAAAGAAAACAAAGAGAAATCAAAAGAAGATTAAAAAAGAAGCCTGCAAATTGGTTCTCATGAATCAACTTGCAGGCTTCTTTCTTTCATGAAAAAGCGGAAAAATTTTCAGAAGCAAGACTGTCTACCAATGCACGCATTTCATTTTTGGAATCGATCGTGTGCGTTTTTTGAAGAATAGCTTCTTTTTCCTCTTTGGATAAGGATTCAAATTTTTGCATGGCTGCTTCATTTTGTGCCAACGCCATACCGAATCCCAAAGGCAGTTCCATGTCTTTCAAAGCAATCACCTCTTTTTCAGTATGGGCAAATCAAAAATTAACATACAGAAAAAGGAAAAAACAATGGATTTGCTTATGACTTTTGTGAGGCTGCTTTTGCCTTCTTTTCACGTTGTATTTTTAATGGATCAACGCCTTCTAGTTCCAATAGCTTTTGCTTTTTATCAATCCCTCCTGCATAGCCGGTAAGGTTCCCATTTGTGCCGATGACCCGATGGCAGGGAATAATAATTGAAATCGGATTATGTCCCACTGCACCGCCGACTGCCTGTGCAGACATCTTTTCTTTTTTTAGGATGACTGCCGCTTCTTTGGCAACTTCTCCATATGTTATAACTTGGCCATATGGGATAGAACATAAGATTTTCCAGATCGTTTGGCGAAATTTGCTGCCGGAAGGAGAGAGAGATAGTTCGGAAATAGAAGGATTTTCCCCTGCAAAATATCGATCCAGCCAAAGTTTCGTCATGGATAAGATGGGCAGATTTTCCTGCTCGATTGGGGGACTTGTCAAAGTGCTTTTGAAATATTTTTGTCCCTCAATCCATAGCCCTACTAGGGATTGATCAGTTGCGACTAGAGATAGAAAACCTACGGGTGAGGAATAATGTGATAAATAGTACATGGTTTTGTCCACCTGCCATTCTAAAAGACTCATTGATTAGTTTCGTGTGATCAAAATAAAGACAGCATCAAAGCTTAGTCTTTTTCTAAATCTGCTTTTATTTTACTCGTAGAATTATTTTCTGACAAGTGCAAATTTACTTAATAACAAAAATCATGTACATAATTTTTGTTTATCACTTGCATTTTATTGAGATCTAACTATAATACAATTAGATACGAAAAATAATGTAATAGAACGATATATTAAGAAAAAGGAAATTTGAAAGAAAGGGGCCGATTGAATGAGTGGAATTTCTCTGACAGACATTGAGACGTATGGAGAAAACGGTTACGACATGTACCGGGTGCCCGGTATGGTGGTGCTTAGTAACGATGACATTTTGCTGTATTACGAGGCGCGCGCTGCTGCATCGGATCAGCGAAGATTGCTCTTGCGGCGAAGCTGTAACAAAGGAAAAAGTTTTGGGGAACCTTCCGTTTTAAAAAAAGGAAAAGACGGAGTTATGGTACATAATCCTCTGATGATTTCAGGAACGGGAAAGGAGGTTTATTTTTTCTGGAATGAGGATTATAAACGACTGTATTTTCAGAAAAGCGAAAATTATGGGGAAAGCTGGCTGCCTCAGGTGGAACTGACAAGTGTTGTGAAAGGTTGGAGAAAAGATTGGCCATTGACATTGTTTGCAGTTGCGCCGGGGCATGGTCTTCAAATGAAAAATGGAACTTTGGTGCTCCCTTTGTGGCTCAGCTGTGGAATCAATGCTCATAATCCAGCCTGCTTTGCTTCTTTGTATAGTGAAGATCATGGGGATACATGGAAAAGAAGTAATTTAGTGCTTTCCAATGATGATGTCCTTGATCCTACGGAGGGAGAAGTTGCGGAGCTTTCAGACGGCA
>DIQY01000135.1:0-4875 GCA_002424295.1 Ruminococcaceae bacterium UBA5450
TGTATATCCTTTTGGTGCTGTCAGCCCAGAAGCATTGCCGGTCATTCGTTCGCTGGGATTTGAGGCAACTTTGACTTGTCAAGCAAAAATGAATGTCCTGACGCGTTCGGGGAATTGCCTAATTGGTCTTGGCAGATTTCTTCGTCCACCAGGAGAAAGCAGCGCTGCATACTTTTCAAGAATTATGAAATAAAAAAAGCACCGGCAGATTGATTGGTCTGTCGGTGCTTTTTTATAAAATTTTTAATGAATTGTTTTTTCTCTGTGCGATTTTTTGTGTGGGCGCATAATGATCCGGTCAATCAAATGTGACAAAAGAAGCATCATAGCTGTTGCGCAGAGCAGCAGCGGAATTAAAAGCAATATCATCGGAATCGTAAGAGGAACCAGAGAGAAAAGAGGTTGAAAATAAATTTGTGCAATCAAAAAGCCTACGCACATCAAAGAAAACAGAATGGTATGAATCGCATTAAAGGGGAAACAGACTTTAAAGAGGTTCATCAATCCAGTATAGCAGGTTAGCATCACACATAGAGTGGAAAGCTGACCCGCATCGAGCCCCAGAAAGGAAGCACATGGAACCAGAAGTAAAATATTCGCAGCCATTGTGATTGCACCTGGAATGGACTTTTTAATAATATTAAGAATAAACTTTCCATGGATTCGTTCCTTATTGGGTTCCAGCGCAAGGAAGAACGAAGGAATACCGATTGTCAGTGCGTTAATCAGTGTAAACTGAATTGGTTCAAACGGATAAGTGGTCTGGAGAAAGATAAAGCAGATCGCAATAATGGTGCTGAAAAAAGATTTTACTAAAAATAGGGAAGAGGAGCGCTGAAGGTTATTGATGGAGCGCCTGCCCTCTGCAACAATCGAAGGCATCGAAGCAAAATCAGAATCCAACAGAACGATCTGACTGACGGTTCTTGCAGCATCACTTCCAGAAGCCATTGCGATGCTGCAGTCGCTTTCTTTTAGTGCCAATACATCATTAACGCCGTCTCCTGTCATCGCGACGGTATGACCGTTCCTTTTCAGAGACTGGACGAGCTGCAGCTTTTGCTGAGGAGTTACTCTTCCGAAGACTGTGTATTTTGTTGCAGCTTCTCTGACATCACTTTCACTTTTTAAAGTGGTGGCGTCAACCCATTGGTCGGCGTTTTTAAGGCCGGCCTTCTGCGCAATTTTAGAAACAGTGATTGCGTTGTCTCCGGAGATTACTTTTAAATCAACTCCCTGATCAGCAAAGTATTGCAGGGTATTATTGGCGCTTTTCCGGATCCGGTCACTGATCATGAAAAGTGCTTTTGGGACAATATCTTCTGGAAGAGTTTGATTACAGATCGGCTTTTCACTATAAGCAAGGACCAACACACGCTGACCTTTTTCAGAGGCTTTTTCAACCTGAGGACGGATCTCAGAAAAGCGGCTGCCCAATACAAATTCGCCTGCACCCAACACATAAGTACCGTGCTCATCAAAAGAGACACCGCTCCATTTGCGTGCAGAGGAAAATGGAACGCTTATAATGGGATTCCATGAAGGCGGCTGGGGACAAAATTCTGAAATTGCGGAAGATGTTGGGTTTGCGTCATTGAGTGTATGAATAACGGCTGAGGCGGCATCTTTTAATAACGCTGTTTCCTCATCATTAAAAGGCGCAAATTTGTCTACCTGCATGGTACCTTCCGTAATGGTACCGGTTTTATCGAGACAAAGCGTATCAACCCTTGCTAAAGTTTCAATCGAATAGAGTTCCTGTACGAGCGCGTGCTTGTGAGAGAGGCGGATAATTCCAACGGCGAGTACAACGCTGGTCAGAAGAACAAGTCCCTCTGGAATCATCCCGATCAGAGCAGCAACGGTACTGATAATACTTTCACCAAAATCAATATTAGAGATAAACACCTGTTTGTAAAAAAGGGCAAATCCCACTGGGAACAGAATGAACCCAATGATTTTAATCAGCAGATTGATAGACTGCATGATCTCGGAATTTGGTTTCTTGATGTATTTAGCGCTGTTTGTGATTTTTGCAGCGTAATTATCTTTTCCGATATGTTCTACTTGTGCCTGACAGGTGCCTGACACTAAGAAACTTCCAGAGAGCAGATGATCACCCGGCTGTTTTATGATCGGATCTGATTCGCCGGTGATTAATGATTCGTTGACTTCGCATTCGCCGGAGATAACGACTGCATCGGAGCAGATTTGATTTCCTGAAGAAAGCACCATCAAATCATCTAAGACAATTTTTGAAATTTCAATTTTTTGCTTTTTTCCATCTCGGAGTACCAGGGCTTTGGGAGATGCAATCAGAGAAAGTTGGTCAATCGTTTTCTTTGCGCGAATTTCCTGAAAGCATCCAATGAACGTATTGCAGAGCATGACCCCTAGAAAAAGTGCATTTTTAAAAGAACCTACAGAAAGGACAAGAGCACCTAAGATCAGGTTCAAAATATTAAATGGGTTGATTGTGTTTTCGAAAATAATCCGTTTAGTGCTTTTTGTCTGAACATCTTCTGTGCCATTTACAAGACCTTTTTGAATCCGTTCTTGTACTTCTGCTGAGGTAAGACCACCTGTATGAGACGTGTGATTTTCGTGCTCCATATGTTGCTCCTTGTCGTCTTTAAATTGTTATTTTTCATTATACTATTTTTGCGTGACTATCTCAACCGTAAGAAAACGTGTTTCACAATTATTCAAATATATTTTTTCATTTGTTCATAATTTGAATGGTATTTTAAGAATGAAAAGCTTTTAAATAGAAGAAGATTGCATTTTGGTACGTTCATGGTATAATAAAATTTCAGAATAATGGGGATATTGTGAAAATACGTAGATGTTTCAAAGAAGAAGGAGGTTGGTCGATATTCAGGATCTGATTGCAAAAATACGTTGTTTTGTTTCCGAACAGTCCAACGCAGTTTTTTATTTGGCATTGATCCTTACGGCTTCCATTTTTCTTCCATATGTAATAACGGCGGGCGTTTTGATTTTGTCTTGTATTTATATATTGCTTCATAAAAAGCAGCGCCGGACTATTTTAAAAGTTCCTTATGGAAGGGTGTTGATTGGATTCTTCGGGATTTCAGCTTTACTTTCTGCCTATTATGGGAATCATTTAGGAATAGCCTGTTGCTTTGGAATTTTTACGATTTATGTATGTGCATTTTATCTGCGTTCCGTTATGACGTACTCGCTGTTTTATCTTATGATGGATACTGCTTGCGCTGGAAGTGTTTTAGCAGCTTTGTTCGCCATTTATCAAAAGTTATCTCAGTATAGCACAATGCCTACATATCGCCCGGAATCGTTTTTTTTGAATCCGAATTATTATGGAGCAATCATTGAATTTATTGTCATTATTGCAATTTATCGTGCGGATATAAATTTGCCGGGAAGGCCCTTTTATGCGGCAGTTATTGGAATCAATTTAATTGGACTCTATCTTTGTGCATCGATGTCTGCGTGGACGGCTATGACTGCCGGGGTTTTGGTTTTCTTGCTTTTAAAGAAAAAGTATAAAATTGCGGCCATTTATCTTACCATCTTAATTTTGTTTATTTTGGCCTGTAATTTTATTCCCAGCCTTTTCCCGCGTTTCAATAGTATCGATGACACAACCAGTAATCGAATGGATGTCTGGTGGGGAGCATTTCATGGATTCCTTGATACGCCCATGCTCGGACGCGGCCCGATGGCTTATACGATTGTTTCCAAAGAACTTGGAACTTACAGCACCTATCATTGCCACAATCTCTTTTTGGATATGATGCTCAACTATGGAATTATTGGCTGCGGTGTCTTTTTGACTTTTATGATTGCACAGGTAAAACAACTTTGGAAACGGCTAAAGCGAAAAGCCTATAAAGGAATTACATTGTTGACGGTGAGCCTTACGATTGCTGTTTTGATTCATGGAATCACAGATGTGACGATTTTCTGGATTCAGACAGGATTGCTTTTTATGTTGGCTTATACCGGAACGGGAATTCGAAATTGGCCGGAAGATTCTACAACTTAAAAAAGATCAATAAAAGCGGCTGCTTTTTAGGCAGCCGCTTTTTTATTTTATTAGGATTTGCTTTTTGGGGTTGTACCTGTTTTGCTTAAGATGCTGGGCAATTCAGAAATGAGCATGGCCAAAAAGATCATGGCAAAACCGGCTACCAGTTTTATGGTAAGAGGTTCTCCGAGAAAAACAATGCCGCTGATGCAGCCGATCAACGATTCGAGAGACATGATTAAAGAAGCTTTCGAAGGGCTTACATATTTTTCTCCGACAGCCTGTAGCCCAAGTGCAATCATTGTACAGAAGACAGAGAGATATAAAATAGGCAAAAGGGAAGCGGCCGATAATACCGGAACTGGTTCTGTAAAAATAGCAACCAAAAAGCTGAGAATGCCAACAATAAAAAATTGGAGGATGCTCATTAGAATCGGGTCATATTGTTTGGAAGCAATGCTTAGAAAAATAATATGAAACGCAAAGGAAAAGCCACAGAGGATTGTCAAAAAATCCCCGAAATTCAGAGAAAAGGAATCTCCGGAAAGAGAGATTAACGCGATTCCAATGATGCAGAAAAAAGCAGAAATTAAATTGGCGGGCCGAGGACGAACCTTTCGAATGATCCAGTATAAAAACGGAACAATTATCACATAGATTGTTGTCAAAAATGCATTTTTCCCTGCAGTGGTGTATTTTATGGCAACAGTTTGAAGATAGTAAGATAAAAAGAGAAGTCCGCCAAGAACAAAACTGAATTTTAGAGAGTCGAGTGTAAGAAGTTTTAGCTTTTTGTGAAAAATCAAGGCCATCATGACGGCCGCAAAAAGAAAACGAATTCCAAGTAAATATCCGGGCTCGAC
>DIQY01000135.1:5129-5346 GCA_002424295.1 Ruminococcaceae bacterium UBA5450
AGATGGACCTTTTTTTGATTTTGCATAAATTTATAATTCCTCCAATGAAAATACAAATTAGTATAACATAATTTTGAAGCAAAAGCCATTTTGAGAAAAGGAAATTTAAATGCATAAATAACGATATTTTTGTGCAAGTTCATAGAATATTTAGAATATTCATTCTTTTCTATCGGAGGAGGATGTGTTATAATAAATAAATTAATGAGGCTTGAAA
>DIQY01000135.1:5547-5774 GCA_002424295.1 Ruminococcaceae bacterium UBA5450
AAATTGGAGATGAATAATATGCCCGAACTAGAACAGACGGCGCTTGGAAACGGGATTCGTTTTCTCGGCGTTCGGGATCCTAAATTTAAAACATTTCGTATTTCTGTAAACTTTTTTCTACCTATGAAGAAAGACCGCGCGGCTGCAACGGCAATGATTCCATTTTTGCTTAGCCGTGCCAGCCATAAGTACCCGGATTTTTCTGCCATGAGTAAAAAGATGGCGGA
>DIQY01000021.1:0-26027 GCA_002424295.1 Ruminococcaceae bacterium UBA5450
TGGTGTAAAGCCAAAAAGGTCATTTCCAAACAACACACATTTTCCATCTTTGTCGATATAGAGTGCCAACATCCGCTCAAGTGGTTCTACCCATAAACCAGTCAAATAATAAACCGAAGAGGTGGAAGTCACCAGAATCTGAGACAAGCCTTCCTGCTCCATATTATGTAAAACATTTTTGAGCCGTCCCTCATTGATCGTCACCACACTGAACCCTTCTCCCAAATAAATTTTCCAATTCAGTATAAACGCTTACGAAATATTTGTAAAGCTATAATATTTCCTGCGGAAATTGACAACCTTTTGCATCCGTTATATTCTTTTTACAGATAGAACACTTTTGTTTCAATTTTTGGCCATCCTTTTAGTCACTGTTAAAAATTGATGTTGATTAAAAACCAAAAGATCATAAAATAGAAAATGATGTGTTTTTTGCTGAAATTTAATAGCAACTTTTGATAGTGGAAAGGATTAAAGTAATGTTAACAAATGTTGGTACTATGAAAATCGAGACAGAAAGATTGATTTTAAGAAGATTTCGGTATACCGATGACGATGTCATGCTAAAATATTGGATCAGCGACCCTAAAATTCAATCGCTATATCTATATTCTGAACCAGTTTATCGCACAAAGCAAGAGGTAAAAGAACTCCTTGATAAATACATCCATTCTTATGAAAAAAATGATTTTTACAGATGGGCGATTATTTTAAAAAAGGCCGATGAATGTATCGGCCAAATCGCTTATTTTTTAGTGGATAATAATAATCACTTTGCTGAAATCGAATACTGTATTGGAAGCCTTTTTCAAAGTAAAGGATTCGCAACAGAGGCGACAAAGGCGGTGATTCAATATGGTTTCGATAAAATAAATTTACATAAAGTCCAAATATGCCATAAATCAATTAATCTTCCATCTCGTAAAGTAATTGAAAAATGCGGACTGACTTATGAAGGAACATTGCGGGACTTCTTTTATCAAGATGGAAAATATATTGATCGACTATATTACTCCATGTTGAGAGATGAATTTACGTCAAAATGATCTATAACAAAGCCTTATCTAAAGGATGTTAGGCGGATTATCCGCCTAACATCCTTTAAGTTATATTTTAACCTTACATTTTACTAAAATATCACCTAATTTTTATAATAAAGCATTCTATTATTCCTGACAAAATTTTATAATTGTGCTATACTGAATGACAATCCAGTAAGTCGATGGGATTTTAGAGCCAACCGCAGTCAGTCGCCCGTATAAGCCTCCCGCAAGCGCGCGATCTCTTTTCGATAACCGGGAAGTTCATTTGGCGTCTCTAGGAAAAATGGAAGATGGCGAAGCGCCGGGTGATTGATGATTCGTACCATTGCTTTGAACCCGATACTGCCTTCTCCTATTTTTTCATGCCGGTCTTTATGGCTTCCAAAAGGATTTTTGCTGTCATTTAGATGAATCGCACAAAGATGATTTAAACCGACCGTCTGATCAAATTCTTTTAGAACACCGTCCAAATTGTTTACGATATCATAACCCGCATCATAAACATGACAGGTATCTAAACAAACGCCCATCTTTTCTTTGTGTTTTACCCCTTCGATAATCTTTTGGAGTTCCTCAAAACGGGAGCCAACTTCACTCCCTTTTCCTGCCATCGTCTCCAAAAGGATCGTGGTCGTTTGTTGGGGCGTAATCAGGCAGTTGAGCAGCTCTGTAATCTGTTGGATTCCGATCCCACTCCCCTGCCCCACATGGCTGCCTGGATGAAAATTATAAAGATTTCCCGGCAAAAATTCCATTCGCTGTAAATCATCTTTCATGATTTTCTGTGCAAACCTACGTATCCTTTCCTCTTTGGAACATGGATTCAATGTATAGGGCGCGTGCGCAAGAATAACGGGAAAATGGTGCTGCTCCATTAAGTTTCTCAGTGCCAAAACATCTTCATGATCAATCGCCCTTGCGCTACTACCCCGCGGATTGCGGCTAAAAAACTGAAATGTATCCGCGTTGATAGAAAGTGCTTCTTCTCCCATATGCAAAAATCCCTTGGAAGAAGATAGATGGCATCCGATATGCAGCATGTTTGATTTCCCCTTAATTTTAAGAATAATTTTCGTTTTAGTATAGTCCCGGAACGTTAAAAAGTCAAAGGAAGGCAATATGGATTTAAACGCCAAGGCAGAAAGAAGCCTCATTACAACTTATCGAAAATCAATTTGGAACCGCTTTATCGGTGGAATTAAAGACTATCATTTAATTGAGCCAAATGATCGAATTGCCGTCTGTATTTCCGGTGGAAAAGACAGCATCCTTCTCGCCAAATGTATGCAGCACCTACAAAAATACAGTGATTTCCCGTTTTCATTGGAGTTTTTATCAATGGACCCCGGGTATCGTCCTGAAAACCGTGCGCTGCTGCAAAAGAATTGCGATCTGCTGCAAATTCCAGTTCATATTTTCGAAACTGATATTTTCAATATTGTTGCAGATGAAAAGCAGTCTCCCTGCTATCTTTGTGCCAGGATGCGTCGCGGCTATCTCTATAAAAACGCACAGGCGCTGCATTGCAATAAAATTGCCTTGGGGCACCATTTTGACGATGTAATTGAAACCATTTTAATGAGTCTGCTTTACGGGGCGGAAATGCGGACAATGATGCCCAAACTGCACAGTCAGAATTTTCCCGGAATGGAACTAATTCGGCCGCTGTATCTTGTCCATGAAGAAGATATTATTCGTTGGAAGCATTACAATGGTCTTGAGTTTTTACAGTGTGCCTGCCGACTGACCGAACGTGAACACATGAATCCGGGCAGTGCCGGAAAGCGCGCAAAAGTAAAAGCCTTGATTCGGGAGCTAAAAAAAGACAATCCACAGATTGATAAAAATATTTTCCGCAGTGTCCACGAAGTGAATCTAGAAACCCTGATCGGCTGGCGGTGCGGAGACGAACAATATTCTTTTCTGGACAACTATGACAGAAAGGAAAACAATGAAGGAGGTTTTCATATGTCCATCAAAACAATTCAAGCAGATCACGCCCCCGGTGCCGTCGGCCCCTATTCTCATGCAGTACTCGCTGGAAACGCCCTGTATACTTCCGGCCAGATTGGTCTGATTCCAGAAAGCGGAACTCTGGCAGAAGGAATTACTGCACAAACAAAGCAGGTACTTCAAAACCTTCAGGCTGTTTTAAAAGCTGCTGACATGACAACAGACGATGTTGTAAAAACGACGGTATTTTTGACAGATCTCAAAGACTTTGAAACCGTAAACCAGCTGTACGGTGCAGTCTTCACTAAAAAGCCTGCCCGTTCCTGTGTAGAGGTCGCTGCACTTCCAAAAGGTGCCCTGGTAGAAATTGAACTAATTGCAACAAAATGATTTTTTCTTTTGCATCAAAAAAGCTGATATGAATTCGGATTTTTCCGATCATATCAGCTTTTTAATTTTTATCAGTCTAAATGATCCGCCTGCTTACGGTAAGGGCTGTCTTCTGCAGTCTTTTTGTCTGCCTTGGCTTTATAATCAAGGACCATAGAAGTTGCCTTCGTGAGTGGTTGAAGCGTTCCTGCGCCTGCAACACAGCCTCCAGGGCACGCCATTCCCTCTAAAAGATAACCGTTATATTTTCCGGCTTTTGCAAGAAGCAGCATCTTATAGCAGTCTCTTAATCCCTGCGCTGACTGAACCTTAACTTCTCGATCCGGATATTTTTTATGGATACAATCTACAACCGCCTGTGCAACGCCTCCCGAAACAGCAAAGCCACGTCCGGCAGCGGTTCCTTCTTCCAAAGGACTCTCTCCCGCAATTTTTGTAAGATCGACCTGCTTTGCTTCAAACATTCCCATAGTTTCTTCAAATGTCAGCACAAAATCCACATCACTGCGAATGGTCCGGCGGCTCGCTTCTAGTTTTTTCGCAGAACATGGCCCGATAAAGACCACCTTACAACCAGGATGCTGTTTTTTCAAAAGCCGTGCGGTCAACACCATAGGGGTTAACGCCATCGAAATATAAGATTCAAACTCCGGGAATTTCTTTTTCGCCATGACACTCCAGCTCGGGCAACAGGAAGTCGCTAGAAACGGCTGCTTCTCCGGAACTTTAGCCAAAAAGTCCTTTGCTTCTTCTAAGGTACAAAGATCCGCTCCTACCGCAACTTCGGCAATATCTTTAAAACCCAGCTTCTGCATGGCAGGACGCAGCTTTTCCGGCGTCATTTTGGGGCCAAACTGTCCCACAAAGGCCGGAGCGATCGCCGCATAGACCTCATATCCCTCTTTCATTGCATGAATCAGCTGAAAAATCTGTCCTTTATCCGAAATAGCCCCAAACGGACAGTTTACAATGCACATCCCACAGGAAACACATTTATCATAATCGATCGTCGCATGCCCATAAGCGTCGGAATGAATCGCATTCATTCCGCAAGCTGCCGCGCAGGGGCGCTCCATCTGCACAATTGCGTGATAGGCGCAAACGCCAACACAGCGCCCGCACTTGATACATTTGTCCTGATCGATTACCGCTCTTCCGTTACGGATTCGAATCGCCTGTTTCGGACAAACTTCTTTGCAGGGATGTGCAAGACAGCCCTGACAAAGTTCTGTCACCTGAACAATTTTTTCCGGACATTTATTACAGGCAAATTTAATTACATTTACAAGTGGCGGATCGTAATATTTTTCCGCGATTGCGCTCTCAATGATCCCCTGTGAAAGGCGCGTATGCTCTGTAATCGGGCGTAAAGGCAAACCAATTGAAAGCCTTAACCGCTCCCCTACAATTGCTCTCTCCAAAAAAATACTTTCACGATAATTGGCAACTTCCCCCGGAACAATTTTATAGGGCAAGTCATCAATTCTCGAATAATCTCCGCCTTCGTATGCCAAACGTGCAACTTCGGTAAAAACCTTTCGACGGATATCCGTCACAGAAGAATAAATGCCTCTCATAACCGGACTCCTTTCCCATTATGCTATCTTTCAATCTGTTATTATTATAACAAACGTTTCTCTATTTGTCTTCTAAAAACTTATTTTTCTTATTATTTTTCTTTTTTATAAAAAAATAAGCACCGGATAAAAATATCCGATGTTTATTTTCTTCATTGAATTTATAGAAAAAAAGCCAAAATCAAGTATTATGGTCAACCTGATGAAACTTTTTAAGATTTCCTGTTTTTTCACTGCGCTTTTTGAGTTCCGCTTCTACATCCGAAACGTGAATTCCAGATTCCACCATCATGACAGTCAAGTGATATAAAAGATCAGAAATTTCCATAATTGTTTCACGATTATCTCCGTTTTTTGCAGCAATGATTGTCTCGCTGCACTCTTCCCCGACCTTTTTTAGAATTTTATCAAGTCCCTGCTCAAAAAGATAGCAAGTATAAGAACCTTCCTCTTTTTCTGTTTTTCGCTCCGATACGGTATCATAAAGTTCCGCTAAAATATTTTTTTCATCGCTCATATTGTTTGATTCCTCCAAATCTCATCAAAGAAGCAACTGTGATGCCCGGTATGACAGGCGGCGCCCGTCTGATTCACAACCACTAAAAGTGTATCACTGTCACAGTCTCCAGTAATGGAAACCACTTTCTGCAAATGGCCGGAAGTAGCGCCTTTATTCCAAAGCTCTTGTCTGGAGCGAGACCAAAACCATGTATATCCAGTCTCTAAAGTCTTCTGCAGAGATTCCAGATTCATATAAGCCAGCATCAAAACCTCTCCGGTTTTTGCCTCTTGGACAATTGCTGGGATCAAACTTCCTTTTTGAAAAAAGCGTTCCAGATTCTGTGCCATTTACTCTTCCTCCGCGATTCTAAGAGCTTCTTCCAGTTTTAGATCCCCATTATAAAGCGATTTTCCACAAATAACCCCATAAAGATGCAGGGCTTTTAAATCCTCAATATCTTTTGCGCGGCTAACCCCACCGCTCGCAATAATTTTACAGGAAACTGCCTTTTGCAGTTTTTCCAGCATTTCAAGATTGGGTCCTGTGAGCATCCCGTCGCGGTCAATATCCGTCATAATGATATACTGTGTTCCAACCGCTTCCACTCGTTTTGCAAGTTCAATATAATCCATATGAGAAGTATGCGTCCATCCTTCTGCTGCAACCATGCCGTTTCTGGCATCAATTCCGATTGCAATTTGATCCCTATATTTTCGAACCGCTTCGGCCGTAAAATCCGGATCTGCCAATGCGGCCGATCCCAAAATTACCCGGGAAATACCACTTTGCAGATAATGTTCCACCGCCTGCATCGTGCGAATTCCGCCACCTAGTTCCACTTTTAAATCTGTAGAACGAACCACCTGAAAAATCAGCTTTGAATTAACCGGCACAGCAGCTTTCGCTCCATTTAAGTCCACCATATGCAACCATTTTGCACCGGATTTCTGAAATTGTTCTGCCGTCTGCACAGCACTCACTGCTACTCTGTGCGCTGTCGAATAATCGCCGCGAAAAAGCCGTACACATTGTCCGTCCTTCAGATCGATTGCAGGTAAAATAACCATCTCGTTTTGCACTCCTTTTCCTTACTGTTCCCAAAGACTTTTCCTTATTAAATTTTATCTTTCCCTAAATAAAATCTATTTTTCAAGAATCTAACTTTCCTTTTGTCGATAGGGTTCCATCATAAGGGGCAACCGCCTCATGCAAAGCATGTCCCAATGCTTTAAAGATCGCTTCAATTTCGTGATGCGCATTTTCTCCATAGAGAATTTCCGCATGCAGTGTGATTCCAGCATTTGTTGCAAATGCGCGCAGAAATTCGCTCGTCATGCAGGTGTCAAAATCTCCGACACGCTCCTGAGAAAGCGTCCCACGAAACACCAAAAACGGGCGTCCGCTCACATCAACATGAACACTGCAAAGCGATTCGTCCATCGGGATCCAGAAACTTCCATACCGCTCGATTCCGCTCTTATCGCCCAAAGCCTGTGCAAATGCTTTGCCAAGGACAATTCCGGTATCCTCTACCGTATGATGACAGTCTACAAACAAATCGCCCTCTGCCCCAATGGAAAGTCCAAATCCGCCGTGGACAGCAAAAGCTTCCAACATATGATCAAAGAATCCGATTCCGGTGGAAATTTCGACAGGACCGCCGTCCAGATTGAGCCGAACTGAAATATCTGTTTCTTTCGTCTTTCGATTCTGAATCGCTGTACGCATGGTTAGCCTCCTATCAGTCTTTGAGCAGTTTTTCAAAAGTCTCTAAAAACTTTTCATTCTCAGTAGGACTTCCGGCTGTAACCCGCAGCGCCTGCGGAAAATACCGCACAGAAATTCCCTTTTGCAGTAGATTTTCATAAATTTCCTTTGCATTTTCTAAGCGGAGATACAAAAAGTTTGTCACGCTCTCTTCCATCGAAAATTTCTTCGGATATTTCTTTTTGAGCGCCTGCAGTTCTTTTTCCAGGCATTTGCGAGAATCGACCACTTTCTGAATGTTTTCCCTTACCAGATCGGGGTGACTCAAAAAAATAGTTCCTGCCCGCTGCGTCATCACATTTACATTATACGGCGACTTGACCGCTCGAATCAAGTCCGTTATGTGCTGATTCGCCACAGCAAATCCCAATCGTGCCGCTGCAAATCCCATTTTAGAACAAGTGCGCAAAATAATCAAATTATCATATTGATTTTCTTTTCCTAAAAATGACTGCTCGCGGCCCCAAAAATCCATATAGGCTTCGTCAAGAACTACCAGCGCATCCACCGATGTAATCAGACGGTGTACGTCTTCTTTACTAAGTCCCAACGCAGTGGGATTGCAGGGATTACTGAAAAGAAGCAGACGAGCATTATTTTCCTTAATCATACGAATTAAGTTTTCTACCCGCATTGTCCCCTCCCCTGGCTTTTTAAGAAGGACACAATTTGATTCCGTCAAATGTGGATAAAAAGTATACATCGAAAAATCCGGATCTGTTGTGACCATTGTTTCGCCCTTCATCAAAAAGGCTGACAACAAAACAGAAATCAGTTCATCAGAGCCGTTTCCGGCCGTTATATGATTCGGATCGACTCCATAAAATGCACCGAACGCTTTACAAAGTTCTGAGGCAAACGGATCCGGGTAACGGTTAAACGAGATTTCTCCCAATGCTTTTTGGGTCTCCTCCAAGACAGCTTTCGGAAGATTCAAAAAAGATTCATTTGCATCAAGATGAATGATTTCCCGATTTTCTTCCACCGGAACATACGGTGAAAGCGCACTCAATTTTTGGTTCAGCTGATAGCTCATTGCGGTTTCCTCACTTCAATAGAGTTTGCGTGTGCTGTAAGTCCCTCGGTTTTAGCAAGCGTAATAATCTCATCACAGACAGGCTCTAAAGCATCTTTTGTATAATAAATAAAGCTTGATTTTTTAATAAAACTATCCACAGAAAGAGGGGAAAAGAAGCGGGCTGTTCCACTGGTCGGGAGCACATGGTTTGGTCCTGCAAAATAATCGCCCAGCGGTTCCGGAGAGTAATTCCCGAGGAATACGCTTCCCACATTGTCGAGGGAGCCCAGATATTCCATCGGATTTTTTGCACAAAGTTCCAAATGTTCCGGTGCAAGCTCGTTCGCAAAATCAACTACTTCTCCGAGATCTTTGCAGATAATCACGGCGCCAAAATGATCCAGAGACTGTTCGATGATTTCTCTTCGAGAAAGAGTCTTGATCTGCTCATACAATTCTTTAACGGTCTCGTCTGCAATCTTTTCACTGGTCGTCAGCAAAATGGCAGAAGCCATTGGATCATGTTCCGCCTGACTCATCAGATCAGCCGCCAGAAAGCGCGGATTTGCAGATTCATCCGCAACAATCAGAATCTCGCTGGGACCTGCAATCATATCGATATCGACAACACCATAAAGCTGACGCTTTGCAGTTGCAACATAAATGTTACCGGGACCAACGATTTTATCCACTTTGGGAATTGTTTCTGTTCCGTAAGCCAGCGCTGCAATCGCCTGTGCTCCACCCACTAAGAATACACGACTCACCCCTGCTTCTAGGGCCGCGGCCATAATTGCCGGATTCGGCTTTCCGCCTTTTCCGGGAGGCGTCATCATGATGATTTCTTCCACACCGGCGATATGGGCCGGAATCGCATTCATCAAAACGCTGCTCGGATATGCTGCTGTGCCGCCGGGTACATAGATTCCTACTCTTTTTAACCCTCGAATCCGCTGTCCCATTAAAACGCCGTTCTTCTTAGGCTCTATCCAACTTTGCTGCTTCTGTCTCTGATGAAAATCTTTGATATTTTCTGCCGCATCATGAAGCGCCTTCAAGAAGTCAGGATCACAGCTCTTTTTGAGCTTCTCCATCTGCTCATGCGTCACTTCAATCGGATTCGGAACAGCGCCGTCAAAACGCATGGTATAATCTAAAACCGCTTTGTCTCCCTGCGTCTTTACTGTCTGTAGAATTTCCGCTACGGCGGCATCTACTTTTTTCCCATTAGAAGCACTCCGCGCTTTTAATTGTTCAATAAACCTGCGCCCTAATTTTCCGCCTTCTTTAACGACCTCTATCATGCCTGTTCCTCCTTTACCCGCTCCATTTTCTCCACAAGCGCCTCAATCTCAGATTTGCGCAGCTTTAAACTGGCCGTATTTGCAATCAGCCTTGCAGAAATCGTGCAAACTGTATCGATCACCTCAAGACCGTTTTCTTTTAGAGTCGAACCGGTTTCCACGATATCCACAATCGCATCGGAAAGCCCCAAAAGAGGCGCCAGTTCTACACTGCCCTCAATCTTGATGATTCTCACATCCATGGCTTTATTTTCAAAATAGGAACGTGCCACATTTGGATACTTCGAGGCAATCGTCTTTGCTCTGTATCCGGAAAAGAAGTCTGTCCCTTTCGGGCCCGCCAGAGCAAACCGGCATTTCCCAAAGCCAAGATTTAAAAGTTCATAATAGCTTCCGCCCTTTTCCATAATCGTATCTTTTCCGACGACTCCAAGGTCACAGACGCCATGTTCCACATACGTAATCACATCGTTTGCCTTTGCCAGAACAACCTCAATCTCGCCATTTCCTACCGGCAGAATCAATCTACGCCCTTTATTGTGTACCGCAGAACAATCAAGGCCGATCTTTTCCAGCATCTCTACGGTTTTTTCTTCCAAGCGCCCTTTCGTAAGCGCAATCCGCAATGGCTTCATTCTTTTCCCTCCACAAACTCCACTTTGGGAATGTTACGGGATTTTGCATAATTGAGCGCTTCTTCCCGTGTTTCGCAGAGACTTGTTTCACAGCAGATTCCCTGTGCGGTCAATTTTGCTGCCCGGCGCAATGCTGCAACCGCCTGCCCATGATCTCCATGAACCAAAACCTGCGGCTCCTGTACTGCCGGATATTCATCATTTTGCAGCAAAATTTTCGTCACTGCATCGACATTCACTCCGAATCCGACTGCCGGCATCTTGCACCCATAATGTTCGAGTAAACGATCATACCGCCCGCCAAAAAGGACTGCGTCGCCGTATTCTTCCGTATATGCGGTAAAAACCACACCCGTATAATAATTATTTCGCTGCACTAAGCCAAGGTCTACCATCAAGCGGTCCCCCAAGCCCAAATCCTGTACTGCATGATAAAGCTTCTTTAGATAGGAAAGCGTCTCTTTTGCCTTTGGCGTTGCACAAAGTTTTTCTGCTTCTTCAAAGACCTCTTCCCCGCCGAACAGACGCGGAAGCCGCCGCATTGCATCTACCGCAGCAGACGCGGGCAGTGCATCCAAAATTTGATCGAGCGCCGCATAATTTTTGCTCTCGATCGCACTGCGGATATCTTCCAGACGATCTTCTGAAAGAGAGAGCTGCTCTGCCAGCGCATGAAAAAAGCCTGCATGCCCTAATTCCAGACGAAAATCCGGCACACAAGAAAAGAGGGACTCAACCGCCGTCGTCAAAACCTCCAAATCAGCCCGAAGTCCATCGGCCCCTAAAAGTTCCACCCCCGCCTGTGCATTTTCATCTTCCCTGCCGATCAAAATGGGATTGCTTCGGTAAACCGGCTGATCATAATAAAGGCGCAGCGGCCGCGGCTGATTTAAAAGCCGTGTTGCCGCAAGACGCGCAATCGGCATTGTAGAATCCGGGCGCATAACAATCAGTCTGCCATGGCGATCCGTCATTTTATACATGACTTCCTGCCCAATTCCGGCCTCTGACTGCGTAAAGACATCATAGTACTCAAAGCCGGGCGTCATCACCTCATGATAGCCGCGCACCCGAAAAGCTTCAGTCAGTCTCCGCTCCGCTTCACGCCGAGCAAGACATTCTTCAAACAAAAGGTCATGAGTTCCTTCCGGTGTAATTTTATGATTCTGTTTCATAGAATTCTCCTGTCACTTTAGTGTGCTACCATGGTATCACATGAAATCGATAGTGTCAATCTTTTTCTCCTGCAAAGTAAGGGCTTCATTACACTCAGAAAAAGGTCATTTGGCTACTCTGAGGCAGATTCCCCATTGCGCCTGCTTCCTGCAGTTTTTCGATCACGGTCTTGCTGACTTTAGAACGTGCCTGCACATCATCCATCGAAATATAAGGTCCCTCTCTTCTTGCAAGAGCAAGAGAAGCAGCTGCTGCTTCGCCTACCCCTCCGATAGAAGCAAACGGCAAACGAATTTTTCCGTTCTCGACTAAATATTTACGCGCATCAGAATGATAAAGATTGACCGGCAAAACTTCGATTCCGCGGGCAAGCATTTCATTAACGATCTGGAATGTATCGAAAAGTGCCTCTTCCTTTGCGCTGGCTTCTTTCCCCTTCATTCGGATTTCCTGCATTTTTTGTTCTACGGCATGTTTTCCTTTCATGACGGTCGCACCGTCAAAGTCTTCTCCGCGAACAGTAAAATAAGCCGCATAATACTCCACCGGACGATGGACCTTATACCAACCGAGCCGCAGCGCCGCAATCATATAAGCAGCTGCATGCGCTTTCGGGAACATATATTTAATCTTAAAGCAGGAATCAATGTACCACTGCGGTACATTGTGTTCCTTCATCGCTTTAATATGGTCTTCTGTCAAAAGTTTTGTTGCTTTGCCCTTTCTGGTGATTTCCATGATCTTAAAAGCCATCTTCGGCTCCAACCCTTTATGTAACAGATAGGTCATGATGCTGTCACGCGTTCCGATGACCTCACTGATATTGCAGGTTCCGTTTTTAATCAGATCCTGTGCATTGCCCAGCCAAACGTCGGTACCATGGGAAAGACCTGAAACCTGCAGAAGGTCAGAAAAAGTTTTCGGCTGAGAATCCATCAGCATTCCGCGCACAAATGGAGTTCCGAGTTCCGGCATCGAAAAAGTTCCGGTCTTAGAATCAATGTCCTCTTCCGTTACCCCCAATGCTTCGGGGGAATGGAACAAGCTCATCACCTGCTGATCGCTCATGGTGACAGACATCACGGGGATTCCGGTATATTCTTCCAAATACCTGTAAATCGTCGGCACATCATGTCCCAGCTCGTCCAATTTACAAATGGTATCATGAATTTTATGGAAATCGAAGTGTGTTGTGATATTATCATTCTTCTGATCATTGGCCGGATGCTGAATCGGACAAAAATCATAGATTTCGTATCCTCTGGGCACAACAACCATTCCGCCGGGGTGCTGACCTGTTGTCCGCTTAACTCCAGTACAGCCGTTTGCAAGACGCAGCTCTTCTGTGCGATTTAAAATCAGATTTTTTTCTTCCTCATATTTTTTCACATAGCCGATTGCAGTTTTATCTGCAACAGTTGCGATCGTACCAGCTTTAAACACATGGTCTTTACCAAAAAGAGTCTCTGTATAGCGGTGAGCGCCTGACTGATATTCGCCGGAAAAATTCAGGTCGATATCAGGGGTCTTATCGCCGTCAAATCCCAAAAACGTTTCAAAAGGAATCGTATGCCCATCGCGATTTAACGGCATCCCGCAGACAGGGCAATCCATCGGCGGAAGATCAAAGCCGGAAATAACACTGCCGTCTGTAATAAACTTGCTGTATTTGCAGGCGGGGCAGATATAATGCGGCGCCAGCGGGTTTACTTCGGAAATACCGGACATACTCGCAACAAAAGAAGAGCCGACACTGCCACGAGAACCGACCAGATAGCCATGGGCTTCACTGTCGGCGACCAGCTTCTGAGCGGTCATATACAGCACCGAAAATCCATGTTTATTAATGGAACCAAGTTCCCGATCAAGTCTTGCCCGAACGATCTCCGGCAGTGGGTCGCCATAAACTTGTTTTGCGCGCTTCCAGCAAATGGAGTTCAGCTGTTCCTCCGCACCATCAATGAAAGGAGGAAAAATGCCATCTGGAATTGCACGAATCGGCTCGCACAAATCAGCAATCTTATTGGGATTCGTCACCACGATCTCGTAGGCCGTCTCTTTTCCGAGATATTCAAATTCCTTGAGCATTTCTGCTGTGGTACGGTAATAAAGCGGCGCCTGATTATCTGTATCATCAAAGCCCTTTGCAGCCATTAAAATCTTTCGATAAGCGCCGTCTTTCGGGTCCATAAAGTGGACGTCACAGGTAGCAACGACCGGCTTATGAAGCTTTTTTCCAATCTTTATGATCGTTTTGTTGTAATCCTGCAGGGTTTCAATATTCGGGACACTGCCCTCTCGCACCATAAAAGCGTTATTCCCCAATGGCTGGATTTCCAGATAATCATAAAAAGAGGCGATCTCCAAAAGCTTACTCCATGGCTGCCCGTTTTCGATGGCACGGTAAAGCTCTCCTGCTTCACAGGCGCTGCCGATCAAAAGTCCTTCCCGATGCTTCATCAGTTCACTTTTCGGGACTCTCGGATTGCGGTAAAAATACTGCAAATGCCCCATAGAAACCAATTTGTAAAGGTTTTTCAGTCCGACATGATTTTTGACCAGAATAATCTGATGATAGGAAGGAATTTTTTTGGGATCACCGCCGGCTAAAGCCATATTGATCTCATCTACTGTTCTGCACTTGGTATCCTCTTTCAGTCTCCTGAAAAGGCGAATCAGGATCTCTCCCAGTACAGCTGCATCATCGCAAGCACGGTGATGGTTAAACGGATCCAATTTTAAATATTTTGCAACCGTGTCCAACTTTACATTTTTAATATCCTTTAAAAGGCTGCGGCACATCGGGACCGTATCAATATAAGGATAGTCAAAGGTCATTTTGCTGCGCGCCGCCGCTTTTCTCAGAAAAGAGGTATCAAAATCCGCATTATGCGCAACAAGCACCGCATCTGTTCCGCAGAACTCATAGAACATTTTAAGAGCTTCTGCCTCTTTCGGTGCCCCTTTTACCATCTCGTCCGTAATCCCGGTAAGCTCCGTAATCTTTGCCGGAATTGGACGTTCCGGATCAACAAAGGTATCAAAATTCTCGAGGACTTCTCCGTTTTTCACCCGAACAGCGCCAATTTCGGTAATCCGTTCTTCATTTGCGGAAAGTCCGGTCGTTTCCAAATCGAAGCTAATAAATTCTCCGGAAAGGGGACGGTCGCTGTGACCGGTTACTGCCGGAACCAAGTCATTGACAAAATAAGCCTCCATCCCATAAATCACCTTAATAGGATGTCCGGCTTTTTTCATATCCGCGGCAGCATTCATGGCATCCGGGAATGACTGCACAACACCGTGATCGGTAATGGCAATCGCCGGGTGTCCCCATTCGGCCGCTCTGCGCACCAAATCTTCCGCCGAATTAACGCCATCCATGCTGGACATACAGGTATGTAAATGCAGTTCCACACGCTTGACTGGCGCCTTATCTTCAACCTTAAGCTGTTTAAC
Organism: Ruminococcaceae bacterium UBA5450; assembly: GCA_002424295.1. Classification (GTDB taxonomy): domain Bacteria; phylum Bacillota; class Clostridia; order Oscillospirales; family Acutalibacteraceae; genus Caproicibacterium. Next base: position 14,825 of record DIQY01000021.1, read on the forward strand.
TGTTGCAAGGCCTCTTGGCCGCATTACAATTTCGTGATCATATTTGTCGTATTCCACATCGCCCTTAATGAGAAAAGTCATGCCCTTTTTGATCGTATCCAAGGTACGACAATTCTGCACTGCCTCAATCACTTTCAAGGTAATGGAACCGGTATAATCTGTTACATTAATGGAATAAATTTTGCGGCTGTTGTCACGGGTCGTACGTATTTCCAGTGAAAATACTTCCCCCCAAATGACGCAGGAGCCGATATCCGGCGATACTTTTGAAATTGGGATCGGCTTTCCTTTTGGCATACGTCCAAAGAACTCCCGGGCAGTCTCCAAAACGATTGTTGGCATCAGTGTTTCGCCCTCTCGAATCTGCGTAGAAAGTTCCACCGCCTGATGATTCATCGAGATTTCATAATCTTCCGCCTGACGCACAAGATTTTCCCTGTGAGCAGTTTCCTGTACCTTATTTTGTTTTTCTAAATAGGCGGCACTCTCCCCATCCACATGCAGAGTGCCACAAAATTCGACCCGAATATTTTCATGGAACTCCTCACGAATTAGTTCGCTCAGAATTCGATCCGCATGACGGGTCTTGAGCAAATTTTCGCCGCCGTGTTTTAATTCGATTTTCAAAACGCCATCAGAAAGCGTTGGTACCGAATCTCTCAGACTGCCGTTGATGCTTGCTTCCCGTCGTTTCAGTTCCATGACGAGATTCGGGTAGTACTCCACCGAAAAACTTGCATTTTGATAATGCGGCTTCAATCTGGCGCCGGATAGATTCAGTTCTTTGCACGCCGAAATCTTTTTTTCCGCATGATAAAATTCTTCTCGAGAAATCGTTTCATTCATCGACAATTCTGCAGAAATAATCCGGTTTTTCGTATCAATCTGCAACCCAAGAAGTTCCCCTTTGCAAAGTGCAGGGGGAAGATCTTTACAATCAATATAATTTTCAAAAAAGCCTTGAAAGGTATTCAAATCGGTCTCATCCTTCTCTTAAAGTGCCTCAATTTCCTCCATCAGTGCATCGACCAGCTTCTCTTCCGGCACACGGCGCAAAATTTTGCCGTGCCGGAACAAAAGACCCACACCATTTCCACCGGCAATGCCGACATCCGCTTCCCTTGCTTCTCCCGGTCCATTTACTACACACCCCATCACCGCAACGGTAATTGGTTTTGTACAGTTCTGCAGACGCTTTTCCACCTGCTCTTCGATTGCAATCAGATCAATCTGTGTTCTTCCGCAAGTGGGACACGAAACGATTCGCGGACCCGGTTTTCCAAGGCCCAATGCTTTCAAAATATCTTTTCCCGCATAAACTTCGCGCACCGGATCTGCCGTCAACGATACCCGAATCGTATCCCCGATTCCGCGCTGCAAAAGCGAGCCGATTCCAATCGCAGATTTAATAATCCCCATCCGCTCACTGCCGGCTTCGGTTACACCCAAATGAAGCGGATAATCGCATTTCTGCGCACAAAGTTCATATGCTCTGATCATTGTATCTACATCGGAAGACTTCATCGAAAGGACAATATCCTCAAAATGGAATTTTTCCAAAAGAGAAGCATGATAAAGCGCACTTTCGACCAGCGCTTCCGGAGAAGGCTTCCCATATTTTTCTAAAATGTGGGGTTCCAAAGAGCCGCCGTTGACACCGATCCGAATCGGGATATGCCTCTTTTTGCAGCAGTCAGCTACCGCTTTGACATTCTCGTCCCCGCCGATATTTCCGGGGTTAATTCGAATCGCGTCCACTCCGGCTTCTGCCGAAAGCAGCGCCAAACGATAATCGAAGTGAATATCGGCAACCAGTGGAACCGGCACCGCTTCTTTAATCGCAGGAATCAGCCGGACTGCTTCTTCATCCGGAATTGCTGCACGAATAATTTCACACCCGGCATCAGAAAGCTCCTTCGCCTGACGGACAGAGCCATCCACATCATGAGCCGGGCAATTCAGCATCGACTGTACAGAAACAGGTGCGCCGCCGCCTACCGGCACCGTTCCGACCAATACCCTCCGTGTTTTCCTCATGTGTTATTCCTCCTTCCGAATCATTCTGCAACAGAAAAAGACTAACCTCCGATTCCCGTTCCATTAAAAATTCTCACCACATCATTAACGGTAACCAGCATCATGAGTGCCATCAAAAGTGCAAAACCAACCGTATTAATCCGTTCTTCTATCTTTCTATTTAAGGGCTTTCTGCGAATCTTTTCAATCAGCAAAAGCAGCAGCTTTCCCCCATCCAAAGCTGGAAGCGGCAGCAGATTCACGACAGCCAAGTTGACTGTAATCACCATAATCAGATAGAGCATATTTTCCATTGCAAGCTGAAATCCACCGTTCTGTACGCTTTGGCTTGCCACTTTTCCGATCACGCTGAATGTCCCCACGGGCCCTGCAATATCTTTTAAGCCGAATCTGCCCTGTGCAATTCCAGCGAGGCTCGCCCAAACCATTCGGACTGTTGAAACCGTATCATCAAAGGTTTTCGTCATAACGGTTCCAAAATTTTTATCTACCGGCATCACATAAAAATCCAGTGCCAACATCTGCGAGCCATCCTGCGCCTGCGTTGTATGGAACTTAATATCTGAAAATTCTATCGTTTTGCCGTCTCTCTGAACCGTCAGATCAACATCATTGGGATTAGCCAACGCCAGAGCAAAGCTCAAATCTTTATCCGTATTCACCCAATACCCATCGATCCCTGTAATCCGGTCTCCAACTTGGAGTCCTGCCGCCTGTGTAGCAGAATTGTCTTGAAAGACGCTGATCGTCGTAGACATAAATTTCTGCTGTGGAATCAGCAAAATCATGACAAATACAAATCCCAAAACCATGTTCATAATTGCGCCCATGGCAATTACTAGAGCCCGTTTCCAAATCGGCTTTTTTTCAAAAGCATTCTTGTTATCGCTTTCCTCGTCCTCTCCCTCCATTGCGCAGAATCCCCCGATGGGGAACAAGCGCAGGGAATACTCTGTTTCTCCTTTTGTAAAATGAAAAAGCTTCGGGCCCATACCGATTGCAAATTCATTTACTTGGATTCCGCAAAGCTTTGCCGTTACAAAATGGCCTCCTTCATGAATCAGGATCACCAATCCAAACAGCAGCACTGCGATGATAATGACGAGTACGGTCATTGAATGTCCCCCTTGTAAAATTAAAAATATTGTGCGGCTATTGTGCGGCTTTTTTAAGCACAAACTGTCTTGCCGCCTGATCTGCTGCAAGAATTTCGTCCAGTGTAGACGACGGCACATCTTTCTGCTCTTCCAAAGCAGCGGTCACCAGTTCTCCAATCTGCAAAAATCCGATCTTCCCCTGCAGGAAAAGAGATACCGCCGCCTCATTAGCGCCGTTCGCCGCAGCCGGAGCCAATCCACCGCGCTCCATAGCGACTTTGCAGGCATGCAGACAAGTAAAAGTTTTCTCGTCCGGCGGATAGAAAGTCAGTTTTCCCACATCTGTAAGAGAAAGCTCTTCTACAGGGCCTTCCACTCGCTTGGGATATGTAAGCGCATATTGAATTGGCAGGCGCATATCAGTAACACCCAGCTGCGCTAAAATCGCATGATCCTGAAATTCAACCATAGAATGGACAATGCTCTCCCGGTGAATCACTACTTCAATCATAGACGCCGGGACATGGAAAAGCCAGCCGGCTTCCATCATCTCTAAGCCCTTATTCATCATGGTAGCAGAATCGATTGTCACTTTTGCACCCATTTTCCAATTTGGGTGCTTTAATGCCATCTGCGGCGTTACATTTTTTAGTTCTTCCGTTTTCTTTCCAAAAAACGGACCGCCGGAGGCAGTTAAAAGAATCTTACTGAGTTCCTTTGGATCCGCCCCCTGAAGGCACTGAAAGATCGCACTGTGTTCACTGTCGACCGGAATCAGCTGAATTCGGCGCTGACGTGCCGCATCCATCACAAGCTGACCGCCGGCTACCAGGGTTTCCTTATTGGCAAGCGCCACATCTTTATTTGCAGCAATCGCTTGCAGCGTCGGCTTTAATCCAACCATTCCGACAACCGCATTGAGAATCAGATCTGCCTGCGGAATCGTTGCCGCTTCACACAAACCTTCCATTCCCTGAACAACTTTAATTCCGGTGTCTTTCAGCAGAATCCGAAGGTCTTTTGCGGCATGTAAATCAAAAGCCGCAACAAGTTGCGGTTTAAACTCTCTTGCCTGCTTTTCGAGCAGATCAATATTCGAATATGCAGCAAGGGCGCAGACGGACATTCCCAGACTGCGGACAACCTCCAAAGTCTGGGTTCCAATCGATCCTGTAGAACCCAAAACAGCAATTTTTTTCATTCTATTCACCAGGTTATTCTTTCTAATTTTCTTTTAGGCATAGACAAGCGGCATAAATCTGAGCAGGATAGAAACAAACGGTGCAACAAAAATCACACTGTCAAAGCGGTCAAGGATTCCACCATGACCGGGAAGAATCTCACTAAAATCTTTAATATGACAGCTTCTTTTAATGAGGGAAAAGCTCAAATCGCCGAGAACAGAAAGAGCCGAACCGCCGACTCCAATCACAAAAAGTGTAAAATAGCAAACTCTTACCTGACCGGCCCAGAAAATATCCTGGAAAAACCAGCCAGCCAAAAGCAACATTCCAATTTCAAAAACAAATCCGCCAATCATGCCCTCCACGGTCTTTTTCGGGCTGATATTCGGACAAAGCTTACGTTTCCCAAACCAATTTCCTGCAAAATAGGCCCCCACATCGGCAAGCCATGCGGCAAAAATTGCAACAATCACATAAAACATTCCATGTCTTCCGCCAATATGCCGCAGTTGAATCAGCGTTTCCAAAGCAGTCGGAATCAAAAGCGCTACACTATAAAGGACACCAACTTCTCGGAATGAAATCAGATCATAATAAAAGATCATCGTGCTAAAAAGGACAACCGTGTAGAGAAAATAAGCGATTGCCTCCTGAAAGCCCATAGAGAGGAACGGCAAAACGCTGGCAAAAATCAGGGTTGGCCAAAGGAGCATCGGCTTTTTTGAAACGCCTAACGCCAAAGCAATCTCGTACATTGACGCTGCCGAAATCAAAGCGATCGCAATATTGAGTGCCAGCGGAAAAATAGAATTAAAAATGACAACAGCACCCAAAAAGAGGACAATGATTCCCGCAGAAAATGAACGGTCTTTTAAAGAAGAAAACATTGTTTACACTCCTCCAAACCGCCGATTGCGGTGTTCATACTCCTGTAGAGCCCAATTTAAATTCTCCGGTACAAAATCCGGCCAGAGAATATCCATCGTGACATACTCGGTATAAGCCGACTGCCACAGCAGAAAATTTGAAATTCGATGCTCTCCGCTTGGCCGAATAATCAAATCAGGATCCGGCTGCCCTGCGGTATCCATATAGGAAGAAATCAATTTTTCATCAACTTCTTCCGGAGAAAGCATTCCTTTTTGCACGTTCTCTGCAATTTTGTGAACTGCGTTGACAATTTCTGCCCGTCCACCGTAATTCATAGCAATATTGAGCACCATACCGGTACGATCTTTACAAACTTCCCGGGTCTCTTCAATCAGCTTTTTCAAGTCCGGCGAAAATTTACTAGTATCTCCAATAAAGCGCACCTTGATATCATCATTGCGAAAATCCCGCAGGGAATCCTGCAAATATTTTTTAAAAAGAAGCATCAAGGCCCCCACTTCATCCTGTGGGCGAGACCAATTCTCAGTTGAAAAAGCATACACCGTCAGATAACGAATCCCAATGGAACTCGCATACCGAGTGATCTTTTTAAAAACGGCAGCTCCGGCGGTATGCCCCGCAGAACGCGGTAGCCCTCTTTTTTTTGCCCATCGGCCATTTCCGTCCATGATAATGCCAAGATGCGCCGGCAGGCACTCTGGTGCCGGCGCGGCGCTTACATACTGTTTTTCCATGCGCAGTCCTCACTTGATTTTTAAAATCTAAATCTCCATGATTTCCTTTTTCTTCTTCTCAAGAAGAGTATCTATCTCTTTACAGTATTTATCCGTGAGATCCTGCATTTTTTTCTCAGCTTCTTTTAAATCGTCCTCTGTAATCTCTGTCGACTTCTTCATGCTCTTTAATTTTTCCATCGCATCACGTCGAATCGAACGAACAGCAATTTTAGATTCTTCCGCCTGCTTTGCAATTTCTTTTGCCAGTTCTTTGCGGCGATCCTCCGTCATCTGCGGAAAGACCATGCGGATTATCTTTCCGTCAGACTGCGGATTGATTCCGATGTCGGAAGAAAGAATTGCTTTTTCCACCGCGCGGCAGACCGACTGATCCCACGGCTGAATGGTTAAAACGCGCGCTTCTGTTACTGAAACAGCTGCGAGCTGACTGATTGCGGTAGGAGCTCCATAATAGTCGACCATCACTTTATTGAGCACATTTGGATTTGCACGTCCCGCGCGTATCTCTACATATTCTTCACGAAGTACGCTCAGCGTTTTCTGCATTTTAGATTCTGATTGATCCAATACCTGTTTCATAGAACTTCATCCTCCTTTACGATTGTACCGATTGGCTGGCCACAGATTGCCTTTTCAATATTATTTGGGTCTGCAATATCAAATACGCAAATTGGAATATGATTATCCCTGCAAAGAGAAGCGGCCGTGCTGTCCATAACCTGTAAATTTTTATTGAGCACATCCATATAAGTTAATGTCTCAAACTTTTTGGCATCCGGATTCTTTTTGGGATCACTGTCATAGATTCCGTCCACCATAGTTGCCTTTAAAATAATATCAGCATCAATTTCGGCAGCACGCAGAGCAGCAGCAGTATCCGTAGAGAAAAACGGATTTCCGGTACCGCAGCCCAAAACGACAATACGGTTTTTCTCAAGATGGCGGACTGCGCGGTTACGGATATAAGGCTCTGCAATCTCCTGCATAGCGATTGCTGTCTGTACACGCACCGCTACCCCCAACTGCTCCAACGCATCTGCAACCCCCAATGCATTGATTGCAGTCGCCAACATTCCCATATGGTCAGCTCTGGTACGATCCATCTTTCCGCTGGAGCGGCCGCGCCAGAAATTGCCTCCGCCTACAACAATAGCAATCTGCACCCCCATCAGAGAACAAGTCTTGATAGGACGGCAAATTTTAAGGACCGTATCAAAATCAATTCCGTGTCCCGCATCTCCAGCGAGGGATTCCCCACTCAGCTTTAAAAGAACGCGTTTATATTTTGGCTGCATTTTTAACACTCCTATTTTTTGTATTTCAGCAGGTCATACTTTTTTATATTTTACAATATGTGTCCCGGCTTGTAAAGGCTTTTACCTCATCCGGCCTAAAATTACGTTTGTTTTGAAAAGCTGGAACACTTTTTTGATCAATTGCATAGATTGGGAATAAACGAAACAGCAAGGAGGTCATTTTATGCTGACTGCACTCTTCGGCGGCATCTTGTCCGGAATCCTTTTCCTGGTTCTTCATGTTACGGGCAGCGGAACATTTCCAAGAGCACTGTCTTATGCAGAAGAGCAAGACTGCCTCAAAAGGATGGCACAGGGAGACTCCAGTGCCCGGCAAGAACTGATTGAGCACAATCTTCGTTTAGTCGCACATATTATCAAAAAGTACTACAGCAGTTCTGCAGACCAAGATGATCTGATTTCCATTGGCACAATCGGCCTCATTAAAGCGATCAACACTTTTAAGCCGGAAAAAGGGATTAAACTTTCAAGTTACGCTGCAAGATGTGTAGAAAATGAAATTTTAATGTATTTTCGGTCTCTTAGAAAAACTGCACAGGATATTTCCATGAACGAGCCCATCGACAGTGACAAAGATGGCGGTCAACTAACTTTGTGTGACGTAATGGCTTCCGACCACAGCATTGCAGAAGATCTAGACGGAAAGATACAGTCTGAGCAGCTCCATGCTTACATAAAGAAAGCTTTGACTCTGCGGGAGCAAACGATCGTCTGCCTGCGGTATGGCCTCCAAAACCACAAGCCGCTGACACAGCGGGAAGTTGCCAAAAGGCTGGGAATTTCAAGAAGCTATGTCAGCCGCATTGAGAAAAAAGCACTGGAAAAGCTAAAAGCTCGATTTGAAGAAGTTGGAATCAAAAGCTAAAACGGTCTGTTGACCCGGCAATTTTAAGCGGGTCAACAGACCGTTTCTCGTTTTAATATTCTCCGTTTTTTTCAAGATACCGCTCCATCTTTTTCAGGCGTTCTTCATTCTGCTTTTTGTTGTGTGCACTAAGAAGCCCTACTAGTATCTCGAGATTCATTTCAAGGCTGGCATAAGAATTATAAAAAGAAAAATTTTCGCCGCTGCTGACCAACGTGACCGCCGCTCCCTGTGCAATGGGAGAAACGTAGCTGTCCGTCATTGCGATCACTTTTGCATGTGCTTCCTTCGCCATTTTCACTGCAAAGATAGTAGAGCGGGAATATCTCTCAAAGGCAATTGCCACAAGCACATCCTTCTCATTTAAATCCGACAGAGTATCCACCATTGGCAAAGTTCCATTGACAACCTGAACTCGAGGACGAATACAGGAAAGCATCACTCCAAACGACTGTGCAAACCCAGCGACACAACGATGTCCCACTACAAAAATTCGTTTTGCATTTAAAAGAAAATTCGCTCCTTCTATCAACCGGCTGGTTTCGATCTGCTGATCTCTTTGTATATTTGCAATGACATTCTGACGAATCGCAGCAATTCTCTGCTCATCCGTCAAATTTTCATACTGTCCAATTTTTTCATAGGGAATTTTCACCCCCGCACGCTTTTTACACAATTCCTGCTGCATCACGCGTTTCAGCTGAGAGAAGCTCTCAAATCCAAGCTTGGCAGAAAGCCGCACCACGCAGCTCGGACTGACTCCAAGCTTCTGCGCAATTTCTCCGGAAGTTTCAAAACAGCAATAAGTTTCTTTATTTTGAAGCAGATAGTCTAAAACTTTTTTATCCTTTGCTGTCAGCTTTGCTTTTAATGCTCTTTCTTCGATTAAGTCCAGCATACAGAAAGCACATCCTTCCTCTTTTTAAATTCTATTTTATCCCCTTTTTAGAAGCACTGTCAATAAAAATTTGATTATATTCATTCAAATTGTGTTGTTTTTGATTGACAAAAATCTATTGATCAGTCATAATATATTCTATCATGGATTAATTCGGAGAGAAGAAATAATATGACGCGTGATATGACCACTGGAAGTATTCCAAAACACATGCTTGTCTATGCGGTTCCGCTGCTGTTCGGAAATATTTTTCAGCAGCTTTACCATACCGTAGATTCCGTTGTGGTTGGAAAATACAACGGCAAAGAATCATTGGCTGCGATCGGCGCAGCAGGTCCTATCATGAATATTCTTTTATTTATCATTGTCGGTCTTTCGATGGGTGCTTCTATTCTGATGGCGGAACAATTTGGTGCAAAAGATTATCCGCGGCTTCGTCGGGAACTTTCCACTTCGCTGATTGCTGGAATTGCTTTTACTCTAGTGATTTCTATTATTTCTGTTTTTGCAGCACCGTTTTTTCTCATATGGACCAATACCCCTGCCGATATTTTAGAGGAAAGCACTCGCTATCTGCAAATTGTCTCTGCAGGCATGCTGTTTTCCTGTATTTATAACGTTTTTGCTGCGGCACTTCGTTCCGTAGGGGACTCTCGTACTCCTCTGCTCGTGTTAATTATGACTTCCCTCTTAAATATTGTTCTAGATGTTTGGTTTGTCGGCTATCTTGGATTTGGCCTGGAAGGGGCTGCGTGGGCCACTATATTCTCTCAGGCAATCTCTTCCATCGTACTGACGCTTTATGTTCATATTAAAGTACCGCTGCTCCGGCTTTCAAAGGAAACCCTCAAAATAGATTTTTCTCTGCTAAAAACGACTACCAGTTACGGCACCACCTCTGCAGTGCAGCAAACTGTCGTTTATCTTGGCCGCGTTTTAGTGCAGTCGGCTGTCAACTCTCTCGGTGTTGATTCCATGGCAGCTTTTAATGCCGCTTTCAATTTGGACAGTTTTGCGATCTCTCCCGGCGATGCATTGGCAGCTTCTGTTACAACGATTGTCGCACAAAATCGTGGAGCAAAAAAATATGATCGAATTCCAAAAGGATTTCATAGTGGATTATTAATTGGTATTTTCTATACCTTGTTTATCGCCGCTATTGTCTATTGTTTTCCAGAAATTTTAATGGGACTTTTCCTAAATGGCGGAGATATCAATATTATTCAAATGGGATCTAGTTATTTGCGGTCAATGGCGGTTTTTTATCTTGCAACCGCTTTTACCCAGACCATGCAGGGCTTGTTCCGTGGGTTAGGACATCTAAATGTAACATTGTTGGGTTCGTTAATCCAGATTGGGATCCGTGTTTTAATTACTTATTTGATGATTTACACACTCGGAATCAATGCGGTTGCCATCGGTACCGGAATCGGTTGGCTCTGTATGATTGTTTACGAAACAATTGTCTGGGTCCGCTATAAACGCCGTGAACTTTCGCCCCAGGAAAATTCTGAAGAAAACAAAGAAAAATTCAAAGCATAATTTAAGATAAAATTTGAAAAAGTAAAGCGTATAAACGAAGGCAAAAGAACTTCTTTTATGTGCTTTATTTTTTCTTTATTAAATACAAATTTTTCTCCTATTTTGTTACTTTATACCAGCTGCCAAGAGCAATACATATTTTAAAATCCGTGAGCCACCCTAAAAAAGGAGGCGGTTCACGATGAAAGAAAATATTTTGCTCTTCTGCACGGGAAGTACACTTTATCCCGCTCTAGAAGTCCTTTATCGCGGTCACAGCGATTTTTCAATGGGCGTTGCAGGAGGCGTCTGCATGTGTCTCATCAATCGGGTATGTAACCAAGATCTTGGGAAAAAACCGATTCTGATCCGCTGCTGTGCAGGCAGCGCAACCATTACTACGGTAGAATTTTTCACCGGACTCATTGTGAATATTGGCATGGGCCGCTCCGTTTGGGATTATTCCAGTCTTCCCCTCAATTTTCTTGGACAAATTTGCCCCCTCTACTCCGGAATTTGGGCTCTGCTTTCTTTGCCCGCCATGGGGATCTGTGATGGGATTTTTCGCCTCCTTTCCAAGATCCATCTTCCCTCCAAATAAGACTTGTAATTTTTTAAAAAATAAGGTATAATAAATTTCCAAATCATATATCATAT
>DIQY01000021.1:26300-34087 GCA_002424295.1 Ruminococcaceae bacterium UBA5450
AACCGAGCAGCATTAAGCGGAATTGCCGCGTGCGATGCAGGAAAGTCTGTCCGTCTGTATATCCGAGTTCATGGACCGCAGAAATTCTGCGGCTGCCTTGCTTTTTGATTTTAGGGCCTTAACAAAGGAGGGATATTCTGTGTATCAGGTGCTGTATCGTAAGTGGAGACCGCGCGTTTTTTCTGATGTAGTCGGTCAACCCCAGGTAACGGAAACACTTAAAAACGAACTTAAAACCGGCAGAATTTCCCACGCCTATCTCTTTACCGGCTCCCGCGGTACCGGAAAAACCACCTGTGCGAAAATCTTAGCAAAGGCGGTCAACTGCCTTCACCTCAAAGATGGAGATCCCTGCGGCGAATGTGAAATCTGCCGCGGAATCTCAGACGGAACCGTGATGGATATTGTGGAAATCGATGCTGCCAGCAATAACGGTGTCGACAACATCCGGGCCCTGCGGGAAGAAGCAAATTTCACCCCCGCTGCCGCTAAATATCGTGTTTACATCATTGATGAAGTTCACATGCTTTCTGTAGGTGCTTTTAACGCTTTATTAAAGACGCTGGAAGAGCCTCCTGCCCATGTGATCTTTATTTTAGCAACGACAGAAGTGCATAAGCTTCCCGCAACGATTCTTTCCCGCTGTCAGCGGTTTGATTTTCGCCGCATTCCGGCGGAAGATATTGCCAAAAGGCTTCAGTATGTAACCGAGCAGGAAGGCGGTTCTCTCGATCCGGAAGCCGGTATGCTTTTATCAAGGCTTGCAGATGGAGCTCTGCGTGATGCACTCTCCCTTCTTGATCAGTGCCTTGGAAGAAGCCGTGAAATCACCGTACAAGTTGTCAATGAAACAGCCGGACTTGCCGGAAGGGATCATCTCTTTGCGCTTGCGGATGCAGTTCAAAACAGAGACAGCAGCAGCGCCCTGCAGACGATTGACGAGCTTTACCGCGGCGGCAAGGATATGGCGCGGCTTTGTGAAGAATTCTCCTCTCATCTGCGCGGCATGATGCTGATTAAAACGATGAAAAATGCACGCTCGATTCTGGCAGTAACAGAAGAAGAATGGAACGCGATGCAAGAGCAGGCGCTAAAGATGCCTCTCCCTACACTGCTGCACGGGTTAGATGTTCTTCAGGAAACTCTTGATAAAATGTACCGCGGCGGAGATCGCCGCATTGAGATAGAAATGGCCATGATTCGGCTGACTTCTCCGGAACTGGATGACAGTAAATCATCCATTCTGCGGCGGCTTGATCATCTGGAAAAAGGAACGCCGCGCAGAAAAGTGGCGGAAAATACGCAGCCAGCCTCTGATTTTACTTTGCCGATCTCACAGGAAGCGTCTAATGAAGCAAAAAAAGAGCCTATCTCTGCTCCTGTTGCTCCCTCTATTCCTGAGGTTTCAGCTGCTTCTTCCTCTGTCACTGAAAAGTCTGAAGAACACAAAAGTTCCACAGCGGTTAAGGCACCGGAAAAAGGTGCTGAAGAACTTCTAAAAAACATACAACCATTTTCAGAATGGCCGGAAGTGTTGGAAGCTCTTAAAACTTATTCCCGCACAATCGCTGCCGCTTTTAATGGTTCCACCGCTTATTTAAGCGGTGGCTATGTTTTGATCGACGCCAAAAATGAGATGGCTTTTAAGCTGCTTCGGGAATCCAGTCAGCGGGATCATATGAGGGAAGCCATTCAAAATATCACCGGAAAAGTTTACCGGTTAGGCCCTTATCGGCCCAGTGGAGATGCTGAAAAAGCCAAATCCGAAGACCCCTTGATTGCTCTAGCCCAAAAGGCGCAAAATGCAGGAATTGAAGTTACCGAAAAATAAAAAATCGAATTACATAAACGGAGGTTTTTACCTATGAAAGCAAGATTACCGGAAGGTTATGGAAAAGGTGCAGGTAATCTGCAGCAAATCGCGCGTCAGGCACAAAAGCTGCAGGAACAGATGGATGAATTAACTACGGAGCTCGAAGCAAAAGAATATTCCGCTACTGCCGGCGGAGATGCTGTTAAGGCAACGGCTACCGGGAAATTGGAAATTACCGGTCTGGAAATCAAGCCTGAAGTGATCGATCCGGAAGATGCTGAAATGTTATCCGACCTTGTTACTGCCGCTGTAAATGAAGCACTGCGCGCCGCCATAAAGGATAAAAATGAGCGCATGGAAGCACTTTCGGGCGGACTGAACGTTCCGGGGATGTTTTAAATGCCTTCCTATAATGTTGCGCCGCTTTCCCGACTGATCGAACAATTTGAACGCCTGCCGGGAATTGGACACAAAAGTGCCCAGCGGCTTGCATATCATGTATTGGGCATGAAAGACGACGAAGCGAAAGCTTTTGCGAACGCCATTTTAGAAGCCCATGAAAAAATTCATTACTGCAAGATCTGCTGCAACCTGACCGATCAGGAACTTTGCCCTGTTTGTCGGGAAGAAGGGCGGGATCACTCCATTATCTGTGTTGTGGAAGACCCGCGGGATGTTCTTGCGCTGGAACGCACCCATGAATTTCGGGCAATGTACCATGTTCTGCACGGAGCAATCTCCCCCCTCTCCGGAGTCGGTCCCGAGCAGCTCTGTATTAAAGAACTTTTGGCTCGTGTAAAAGATCCGAAGGTAAAAGAAGTGATCATGGCCACCAATCCCACCGTGGAAGGGGAAGCGACCGCGATGTATATTTCGCGGCTCTTAAAGCCCATGGGCATCAAGGTAACGAGGCTCGCCTACGGAATTCCGGTAGGCGGTGATCTTGAATATGCAGATGAAGTTACGCTTTCCCGCGCATTGGAAGGGCGAAGCGAGCTTTAATCCATAACAAGGAGGTCTTTTCGTTGAAAAAGGAAGAAAATTTTAAAACAATCGCCCGAAACAAAAAGGCCTATCATGATTATTTTGTAGAAGAAAGCATGGAAACTGGCATTGAGCTGCTTGGCACCGAAGTAAAGTCTTTACGAAACGGGCAATGCAATTTAAAAGATGCATGGTGTTCTATTTCGGACGGAGAATTGATTCTCAACGGTATGCACATCAGTCCTTATGAACATGGCAATATTTTTAACCGTGATCCTATGCGGGTTCGCAAGCTTTTGATGCACAAAAAAGAAATTTTAAGGCTCTTTGGTCTGATGAAGCAGCAAGGATACACCTTAATTCCTCTTTCTCTTTATTTTAAGGGAAGCCGTGTCAAAGTGCAGGTTGGACTCTGCCGCGGCAAAAAGCTTTATGATAAACGGGAAGATCTTGCCAAAAAGGCTGCCAAGCGCGACATGGAACGCGCAATAAAAACTGATATTCGTTCATGAATTTTTCATGTAAAAATGAGAAATCTATGGTATGATATTTTTAGTCTTGATAATCCATCAAGACTCTTCATGGGGGCGTAAAGGTTTCGACGGGGATTGTGAACCACAGTAAGCGAGCAGCGAGGCGGGACCGCTTTAAAATCAGCACTTTTAAATTTAGTTGAGAAATCTTCTAATAACAACAACTATGGCTATGCCATGGCTGTTGCAGCTTAATTAATATAAGCTGCTGTCCTCTCTGAAAATACCGCGGTTCAGAATTGGGCATCATTTAGCGGTGAACGTGAATCGGGTAATGCCTTTTATCCGGTCATGAAGTAAAGGCTACCAAAGCTTTGAGCCTGCCGTCCGGCGCAAGGCTGAGGGAATTTTAAAAGAATGGATACGCTCGTAGAAAGCTATGGGGAACGATTTTCGGACAGGGGTCCGACTCCCCTCGCCTCCACCAGACTAAGTCTGGACGCAATTCGCGTCCAGACTTTTTTTTACTGAAACTATTTCGCTGGCATTTTTATCTTGTATCTTTTATGACCTACCTTTTCAATCAAAATCTCCGAAGTTCACATCTTTTTGTGGTCTTCGGAGATTTTTTACGTTTATTTCTATTTTTTGAGCCTTTTCAAACCTGTTAATGGACTTCAGATAATTTGATATTATTTACTTGCAGTGTCCCTGATACTACCGCGTTCTGCAATGCACGATATACTGCATTGATCAGGCCGGCTGATGAAAAAGTTGCACCGGAAACAGCATCTACTTGCAACGACTGCTGTCCTATGATTTTGTTAAGTAAGCTTTTTGCTTCATCAAAATATCGATCTGTATCACTTTTACTAACTACATCAATCGCTATGACCTGACCATTTTTTACGGTAACAGAAACAGTGATTGTCCCCTTATATCCGTCGGCAGTTCCTTGATAAATGCCATCTTTTAACTGAGCCCCTGAAAATGCAACAATATTTGCACTCGTATCACTCGATATTATTTCAGCTTGTCCGCTAGTTTGTTCGCTATTATCGCTCACCCTGCTCGACTGTGTGACTGCCGCTGCATGTTGGCTGCTCCCAAATAAACGTTTGGGAAGTTGAATTCCAACATCATATATATGTAATACAAGAAACACAATCATTACAACTGTCGCTATTCTATGAGCTGTCATCCATTTGCGTTTTATCTTTTTGCGCAGCAAATAGGTGAACCACAGAATAAGCGCAAGAACAAAACACGCTGTTCCCCAGTTAAATGTAAACAAAACCGAAGCCGTCTGAAAATTTGTTAATGTAGCCGAGGCGGGATTCCCTGCGAGAATTCCATGGATCCCTCCTACAATAATCAGCAAAGTTCCAAATGGGATATGGACTTTATGGAAAAAAGCATTTAACTTTTTATTTCCGCTAATGCGTGCAATATACCTTAAAGCCGTCATAATCGTGAGTATTACAGCAATCCATGCAAGAATTAAGCTGATAAGCATTGTTATATTCTCCCAGTTTATTCTTTATCTTTCTATTTATTTTGTAATAATATCATAATTTCTCCCAAAAAACAACTAGATTTTTATCTGCTGTCAAAAATAAAATCCGTGCCGACAAAAAGCCAGCACGGATTTCTATCCCTTATGATTGTCTTTTAACGATGCCCCGTCAAGATTTTAAACGCTTAACGATTCAAAAGCCAGATTCCGGCGCTTAAGTAAGCTGCAAAAGTAATCCAAATAAAATATGGAATCTGCAGCTGCGCCGCAAGTTTATTGATTTTACGAAATTCTGTCATCATAAACAATACCGATACCCAAAGCAAAAGGAGCCAGATAAACGCAAACAGATAATTCCGCAGATTAAAAAAGATAATTGTCCAGAAGAAGTTTATTACCAACTGTATTCCATAAATCCAGAGAGCCCGGCTCTTTTCTTCATAGTCTGCAGTATATATCATATAAGCGGAAATGCCCATCAAAATATATAGCACCGTCCATACAACCGGAAAAAGTGCGCCTGGAGGCGCGAGCGGAGGCTTTTTAATATTTTGAAAAATAAAAGTATTACTCTGGGTCAAAAAGCCTGAAACAGCCCCTGTTCCAATACTAATCAACAAACTAATGATTAAAGGCTTCCAACGAATATAAAGCGTTTTTGATTTCATAAAAGTCCCCTCCCAACATCATAAAGAATATATGCAAGTTGTTTCTAAAATATTATTAAAGGGAGACAGAGTTTTATTTACTCTGTCTCCCTTTTAACACTTAACGCTTCGTATTAGGTCCAAGAGCTACTTTCTTGGTATTGTGTTCTTCATTCTGATTTTTAACGTGAGTCGACCGATTTGGGTTTTCTGTACTTTCTGCATTGCTCTTTAAATCATCTGTTTTATTTTTTCCTTTTTCCATAAGGGTTCACCTCTTTATCGTAATTAGTATAACCAAAAGCTCTATTTTTTACGAAAAAGGATAAATGGGAATTTCTGCAAAAATAATTGCTGATAAAAACAGCAACACCGATCAGAATAAACAGCTTTGATTTTTAACCAACTTTTCTATTGGAAATTTTACGCACAATAATACAAAGAAGCATGGTCACTAGCATATCCGGCAAAGTACATCCAACTGGAATATCAACCGTCATAAGGAATCGATAAAAAATGAATCCAACAACCCATATGATCCCATTGACCGTATCCAGTCTGCTTTCTCCACAATCCCGCTTTAGTATAAAGTAATCCGCAATCTGTACGGCAATCATCGGAACAAATACGGACCCAATCAGATAAAGAAAATCGGTAATATTATCCATTGGGAACAAAATTGCACAAACAGTTCCGATCACTGCAACAACCATGGCGGCATGCTTTCCGTTAATTTTTTTTGACAATGTTTCCGCAGATATTCCTGCGCTCCACGCGTCAAGAAAAGTAGTCGTCACGGTAGATAAAATTAAGATGAGCAGTGCGGCTATCCCAAGCCCCGCTTTCACCATGATAGAAGCAATATCCGATTTGCCGGTAAAAATTGCTGCCCCCATTCCAATGACATACATCCAGCAACTCACAAAGGCATAAGTAATCGTGCTCACCAAGGTTGCCGCAAACGGCTTCTCCGCTTCGCGCGTATAATCTGAAATCAGCGGAAGCCACGAAATAGGCATTGCTACAGCAAGTTCAACGGCCGCCCCAAATGTAATCGTTTCCGTTGATTCTGCCGACGAAAACTGATTCTGAAAAATTACGAAACACAAGATGATCGTTAAAATAAAAAGTGCTGCCATCGCAATTTTGTTGATCCAGCCAAGATTTTCAACTCCAACAGCGATCCACACAAGGATCAGCCCACCAATCACAACGCACCAAACCCATGCTCCGGAATCAACCACTCCATTTGCCGCCAAGGCGCCATCGTAGATCATAATCGCTGTCCAGCCAACCAACTGCAGAATATTTAAAGCAGCAAAAAACAATCCGCCGATTCTTCCAAAACTCAGCCCAACTGTTCCCATTGCACTTCGTTTGCTGCGTCCACCAATCAGTCCTGCAAAAAGCAGCATACTGCAGCCGATCACATGACCGATGAGAATCGCGAGCAGTCCTTTTAAAAAACCAAGCGGTGCAAAATAAGTACCGGTCAGAATTTCTGCGATGGAAACCCCGGCGCCAAACCAGATTAAACCATTTTGGAAAGTCGAAGTTTTCTTCATCAGGCTTTCTCCTCTCGGTAGGCAGATTGTAGATCGAAGGCATGATCCATTGGGCCGCTTCCCTTTCCAAGATTCAACATCGCACTAAGCGCACCGGAAAGATAGGCTTTCGCTTTGCTGACCGATTGATTCAAATCATATCCTTTTGCAAGATTTGCTGCAATCGCGCTCGAAAGCGTACAGCCTGTTCCGTGGGTGTTCGGATTGTTGATCCGTTTCCCCTCAAACCACTGATATTCACCGTTTCGGTACAAAAGATCATTTGCATCATTTAATCGATGTCCGCCTTTGCACAACACAGCGCATGAATAAGTCTCACTGATCATTTTTGCAGCCGTTATCATCTCCTGAGGAGAGGAAATCTTTTGTCCTGACAAGGTCTCTGCTTCTGGAATATTTGGAGTTAATACAGTTGCAATTGGCAGAAGTTTTGCTTTTAAAGTAGCCACTGCATCATCCGAAATCAACTTTGAGCCGCTCGTAGATACCATAACAGGATCCACTACAATTTTCTGAGCTTTATAAAACTGCAGCCGCTCTGTGATCACTTCAATCAGAGCAGAAGAAGCTACCATACCAATTTTTACGGCATCAGGCCGTATATCCGTAAAGATGCTGTCTATCTGCTTTTTCAAGAACTCAGGACTCACTTCAAAAATTCCCTGCACGCCGGTTGTGTTCTGGGCTGTCAAAGCCGTAATCGCGCTCATGGCAAATACGCCATTTAGCGTCATGGTTTTGATATCCGCTTGAATACCGGCGCCTCCGCTGGAATCGCTTCCGGCGATT
>DIQY01000063.1 GCA_002424295.1 Ruminococcaceae bacterium UBA5450
ATCAAGCTGCGAAATATGCACAAGCCCCTCTTTTCCGGGAGCAATTTCTACAAAAGCGCCGAAATCCATCAGTCGGGTCACCTTGCCATTATAGATAGCACCGGGTTCCGGATCATGTACGATTGTATCAATAATCGTCATCGCACGCTTGAGATTATCATAGCTAAGGCCGGTTACATAGATATGGCCGTCTTCCTGTACATCCATCTTCACATTGCATTCGTCGCAGATTTGATGGATCACTTTTCCGCCGGTACCGATCACTTCGCGAATCTTATCCACTGGAATCTGGGTGCTCATCATCTTGGGTGCATAAGGGGAAAGTTCTTTTCTAGGCGCCGAAATCGTCTTAAGAATCACTTCATCAATAATGTAATTGCGCGCTTTATGGGTCTTATAAAGTGCCTCTTTTACCATTGCGAGAGTCAGCCCATTAATTTTAAGATCCATCTGAATGGCGGTGATTCCTTCTTTGGTTCCGGCTACCTTAAAGTCCATATCGCCGAAAAAGTCTTCCAGCCCCTGAATATCCACCATCGTCATCCAGCGCTCGCCTTCCGTGATGAGGCCGCAGGAGATTCCGGCAACCGGTGCCTTAATCGGAACGCCTGCCGCCATCAACGCCAAAGTGCTTGCACAGATAGATGCCTGACTGGTAGAGCCGTTGCTCGAAAGCACCTCACTCACCAAACGATAAGTATACGGAAATTCGTCCTGCGAAGGAATCACGGGCAAAAGAGCCTTTTCCGCCAATGCGCCATGCCCAATCTCTCGACGTCCGGGGCCCCGGCTCGGCTTTGTTTCGCCGGTACTGTAACTCGGGAAATTATATTGGTGCATATAGCGCTTTTCTTTTTCTTCCCCGATATCGTCCAGAAGCTGCGCATCGCTTGCAGACCCCAGCGTCAGAGCAGTCAGCACTTGTGTCTGACCGCGGGTAAACATACCGCTGCCATGAGCGCGCGGCAAAAGATCGATCTCAGCATTAAGCGGACGCATTTCGTCCATCCCGCGTCCGTCCACGCGCTTCTGTTCATCCAAAAGCCAGCGCCGCACGATATATTTTTGTGTTTTATAGAGGCATTCATCAAGCTGTTTTTCGCTGTCCGGATATTTCTCTGCAAAATGCTGAAAAACATCGTCATAAATTGGTTCCAAACGAGCGTCGCGCACATTTTTATCATTGGTATCCAGCGCAGCCTTTACCGCTTCACCGGCATAATCCATGACGTCATTTTGCATTTCATCGCTTGCATGAACTGCTTCATATGTAAATTTTGCTTTGCCAATTTCGTCTTGAATTGACTCAATAAAAGTGACCATCTTTTTATTCTCTTCATGGCCGAAAGCAATCCCCTCGTACATTTCTTCATCAGAAACGATCTTTGCGCCTGCTTCAATCATGGGGATTCTCTCAGCGGTGGAGGAAACGGTCACCGCCATACGGCTCTGTTCGCGCTGTGTGCTGGTCGGATTTAAAATATACTGCCCATCAATCAATCCCACTGATACAGCAGAAATCGGGCCTTTCCACGGGATATCGGAAATAGAAAGCGCAATTGAAGCCCCGACCAACGCAGTAATTTCCGGTGAACAATCCTGATCCACGCTCATCACGGTGCAAACAACCGTGACATCATTGCGCATATCCTTCGGGAAAAGCGGACGAATGGAGCGGTCAATCAAGCGGCTTGCAAGGATTGCTTTCTCCGGGGGTTTATTTTCCCGGCGCAAAAACGAGCCCGGAATTCGGCCGACCGAATAAAGTTTTTCTTCAAAATCCACAGACAACGGAAAAAAGTCCATTCCTTCCCTGGGTTTCGCGCTGGCGGTTGCCGTACAAAGAACTGCAGTATCTCCATAACGAACCATGCAGGCACCGTTAGCAAGCTGAGCCATCTTTCCGGTTTCTACCCGCAGTGGGCGACCGGCAAATTCGGTTTCAAAAACTTTATAATTTTCAAACATGTGCGTTTCCTTCCCGCGGCCAGTTTCCTCAGGCCGCCAATTAATAGATTATTCATTCATATTTCATAATATTAGCACACATTTCAAAAAAATTATAGCCCATTTTGCAAAATTTCTGATTGCTTTTGACTCTTTTGTAATTCGTTTTTTCCAATCAATCAATGGGATCGTTTTTCAGAATAAAACATACAAAAAAGCCTGCCCTTTTTAGAAGGCAGGCTTTTTAATTCTTCTGATTATTTACGGATTCCGAGTTTTGCAATGATGGTACGATAGCGCTCAATGTCATTTTTCTGCAGATAATTGAGCAGATTACGACGACGGCCGACCATCTTCAGCAAGCCGCGACGGCTATGGTGATCCTTGTTATGGGTGCGCAGATGCTCGGTAAGATCGTTAATGCGCTTAGTCAGAACAGCGATCTGAACTTCTGGAGAACCCGTGTCGCCCTCATGGACGGCATATTCTTTGATAATTTCCTGTTTTTCTGTTTTCAGCATTGTTTTTTCCACCTTTTTTTAAATTCCCGCATTCGCAGAGAAACGCCATGTGGCTTCCCTTGTTGGGGCAGACGCGATTCTCCGGGAAATGGGGTGCAAAATTTAGTATAACACAGAGTTTTTCGATTATCAAGAAAAATTCCGATTTCGAGCATAAAACTCCAGCGCCGCTTTTCCGTCTTTCCGAATTTGTTCCTTCAGAGCTTCGATACTCGGAAATTTCTGTTCCGGACGCTGAAAATGCAATAGTTCGGTTTGAATCTCTTTTCCATAGAGATCAGGGCCTTCATAGAACGGCATCCATGTTTCCGCCAGCACCTCTTTTGAGCCAACGGTCGGTTTAATTCCTACATTCGTCACGCCGCAGTAATGTTTTCCATCAAACAAGACCCGTGATACATAAACCCCAAACCGAGGCAGAACAAAACTTTGGGGCACCCTCTGATTAAGAGTAGGCGTTCCCAAAGAATGCCCTAGACGCCTTCCATGACAGACCGTTCCGAAATACCCATAGGGTCTCCCCAAAAGCCTCGCGGCCTCTCCCATATTGCCCCTTGCCACAAGGCCGCGAATTCTCGTGCTGCTAATCGGTTCGCCACCCTCGAGCACTGCCGGTACCACTGCGGTTTCGATTCCGCGCTTTTCGCAGAGGGTTTCCAGAGTTTTTTCAGTGCCGCGCCCTCCAGCGCCAAATGTATAATTAAAACCACAACACACTTTTTTTGCATGACAGACTTTTTGCAGGATTTCATCAACGAACTCTTCCGGAGAAAAGTGCATGATGTCCCGAAATTCTAAAATATAAAGCTGTTCTACGCCAAGAGACTCCAGAATCAGAATTTTCTGCTGCCTGGTAATTAATTCTCCGCCGGCATGTCCACCCAGATCACAAAGAGGATTTTCCGCAAAGGTCAGCACAGTCGGCGATAATCCAGGCAAATCCATTGTCTGGGCGATTACCTTCTGGTGCCCCAGA
>DIQY01000039.1:0-316 GCA_002424295.1 Ruminococcaceae bacterium UBA5450
GAGGTATTCTAATTGGTAAGGAGCTACATTGGAAATGTAGTGCACCGAAAGGTGTTGCGTGTTCGAGTCACGTCCTCTCCGCCATATCGTAAAATTCCGGAAGCCGCATGAACGCTGGCTTCCGGAATTTTTATTTTTGTCAACATGCACTTTTTGGTTCTTACGTCCCTTTGTGCCCTTCCTCTATTACACTATTTACTTTTTTGTTTTTTCAGATTAGTCTACAGTCTATTAAACAGACTCCCCCACTGCTTTTTCAGCAGGGTTGCGAAAAATGGCAATGTGATTCTACTTCTTCCATTTCCATGCGATATAT
>DIQY01000039.1:500-1151 GCA_002424295.1 Ruminococcaceae bacterium UBA5450
CTTCCATTTCCATGCGATATATTCCTGTAGCACTTCGTCCACCGTCATTTCATGTTTTTCAGCAGTTTCGGCAATGACTTTTTTTAGGATTGGGAAGCCGGTACCAAATAGATCTGAAATTTCCCGAAGACGACGGTCTAGACGTTTCATGTCAAGTATCGTCATGTCAATCCCTCCCGAAATTATTATACTACAACAGCAATAATCCTCGGAGTTAGCGTGAAAGTGAGTATTATTACAAATAAAAATAGAGCCCACCGAAAATTAATCCCGATGAGCTCCAAGCAGAAGTAAGATGAGTGCCCCCTAACTGTGTCTATTCAGTTACGTTTTGCCTGTGCCCTGTGCGGGTGTCTGCCCTGCTCCAGCCGCATCCACAAGCCCTTCACCAACAATATAAGCAACCACAGAACCAAGTGACATAATCACGCCACTGATTTGCTGCGCCATGTTAGCGTCAACACCGAACATAGCCAGTACGCCGACAACAAAGCCGGCGACCGCAAGCCAGAGTTTCCGGGATGTCAATTTGTGCTTCCAGTCAATCATATCAATCACACTTTCTGCCGAGCTTCACCCGGCTGTTATTATGTTATGCTGTTGCTTTCTGAGGCGGTTTGGTTAGCGTTTTCTTCACGCGCTCAAACAGTT
>DIQY01000039.1:1332-3057 GCA_002424295.1 Ruminococcaceae bacterium UBA5450
TTTTCTTCACGCGCTCAAACAGTTCTGTACCTATTCCATTGCCACCCTGAGCATGGTGTGAAGATATTTGATATTTCGCATATGCTCTACAATCGCGTATCCTTTGCGGTTGTATTCGGCAGGAATACATCCTGACAATTTTTTTAATCAGGTCACCACCGCGGTGAAGGTAAATCAGGAAACAGGGCGTTACGCCCGCGTGGGATAAATATACGCCCATCCGGTAATCGGATGAACTCTCTGCAAGGGGAACCGGAAGCATCATAGACAAAGGCCGGGCCGATAACAGCACCAAGCGAACCGCCGATAATTCCGCCGACGATTGCTCCAACAACGGTTGAGCCGACACGCCGCTTTTGCGCATTTGTCAGAGTGCTTCACCATTTTCCTATCATGTAAAATAGCCTGGGCAATTTATTTGACAACCATGTAATAGCTGGTGTCAATGTACATCAAAGATGTTGCCATGCTGTTTTTCAGTCATACAGAGAAGTGATTTCTGCCACTTGTATTTCCACCTTCCGATTCGGCCCTTGCTGCTTTTCCTCTATAGATACAAAGGCCGACATAGTTCAAAGTAATGTAGCGATACTCTTATATTTTTTTAACTTTTTATGGAAAATATATTTACAAATTTACCATAATCTGATATAATAATTCCAGACTAAAATTCTTATAAGAATAGGGGTGAGTCCCATGTTCTTTTCAGACGGGGCACGTTGAGCGCCTACAATCTGGGAAGTAGTAAAAAAGAACAGGAATAGAGAGGAAAGTTTTGCCATGACGAAGGCAAAGAAAAGGATTGTAACACTGGCGTTGGCAGCAGCTATGGCAGTTTCCAGCATTGTTTCAGCTTTTGCAAATTCTTATAGTGCTTATACTATAACAGTAGATGGTGATGGGGAAGCCAGTGGACCAGTTAAAACAATGAACGCAGAGCGGAAATATTATGATTTTGATGCCTATGGCCCGTCTGGTTCAACTGTCGTCCTTTCACTTTGGCAGAACAGATGGTTTGGTGATTATAATTGGTCAACAGATCAGATCTTTAGTGTTCCAGATTACTCAAAACAGGCCTGGTGGTTCGGCTATCAAGATGATATTGCGGACTATCATATTACTGCTAGAACTATTAATACATCTGGTGAAACCGTAACGACAGTTGGCACTTTTTATAATATGGACATATCATAACAAACAGGCAGCAGCGAACCAGCAGAATCTGAAAGCGGAAAGGAGGGCCCCCTTTCCGCTTTTTTTGATGGAGGGAAAATCATGATTGAAATAAAAAATCTCAGCAAACAGTACGGCAGCGGCCAGACCGCCGTAAAAGCATTAAAGCCGGTTTCCCTGAAAATTGAAGATGGGGAACAGGTGGCTGTCATCGGCGCGAGCGGTTCCGGGAAGTCCACGTTCCTGCACCTGCTGGGCGGTCTGGAAACGCCCACGACCGGGAATGTGCTTTACGGTGACTTTAACCTTACCGGTGCAAAGGAAACAGCACAGTCCGACTTCCGCTTGAGAAACATTGGTTTTGTTTTTCAGTCCTATAATCTTCTTCCGGAACTGACTGCCTACGAGAACATGATTTTTCCCCTTCTTATGGACCGCAGGCAGCCTGAAAAGGCATATCTGGAAGAAGTCGTCTCGCGGCTTGGCTTGAGCGACCGGTTGGATCACCTTCCCGGTCAGCTTTCCGGTGGGCAGCAGCAGCGGGTCGCTCTG
>DIQY01000039.1:3213-3558 GCA_002424295.1 Ruminococcaceae bacterium UBA5450
GGGCAGCAGCAGCGGGTCGCTCTGGCGCGCGCGCTTTTGTGCCGGCCGAAGGTCCTGCTGTGTGACGAGCCGACCGGAAACCTTGATTCAAAAAATGCCGCCACCGTCTCAGACCTGCTGAGTCAGACCGCGAAAGACTATGGCGTTACCCTGATTACCGTCACGCACAACCCGAGTATTTCAAAGCAGTATCCCCGCATCCTTTCGATTGAGGATGGCGAGATCGGCGGCGACGTGGCATGAGGGTCAATCCGTTTCTGACTGGCAGGATGATTAGGACACATTTCCGGCAATATATCGGCTTTGTCCTCTGCGCTTCCCTCTTTTTTTCCGCACTTCTTACGG
>DIQY01000039.1:3731-5823 GCA_002424295.1 Ruminococcaceae bacterium UBA5450
TTTTTTCCGCACTTCTTACGGTTTTCCTTTACCGGGACTGCGCCGAGGCAACTTTTCAGAAAGATTTCCAGGAAGAATACGGTACCAATACCGCCATCCTTTACAATGTAAACCCGCAGCGGGCGCAGAGCGAAGCAGCAGCAATCCGGAGCAGTGGTTCGGGCATAATCCGCGTCACGCGGAAACTGGCTGCAAAAGAAGATGAAACCCCGATATATTTCGGTTCCATGGATGAAAATGCCCTCAAGCTCCGTTCCATCCTGCTAAGCAGCGGTCGTTTCCCTAAAACTTCCGGCGAAATTGCCGTGGAAGAAAACACGCTGGCGGCTCTGGGCGGCGCCAAGCTCGGTGAATCCGTTACGCTTACTTTTTCCGACGGCGAGACGCCGAAGTCCTACCGTCTTGTGGGGGTCCTGAAGGATTATATCGTGAAATGGCAGGGCCTGGACGGCTGCATGTTCTCCGTGCTGACTCCGCCGCCAACCGTAATCACGGTACCCGGCAGCGGCCCGGTGCTGTATGAGCATGTGGTTTGCGCGAAAGCGCCCGCTTCCGGCGCCTATTTTGGGGACAATCTCGGCGGAAAAGCTGTGTCGAACATAGGGGCTTCCAACTCTTCGGAAAACATGGAGCTTGCCGGAAGAAGGCAACTGCTGAATATGGAAACCTATCCGTTGATGGCTTTTTTTGTCGTTGTAACGGTGTTCGGTCTTATGAGCCTTGTTCAGTATGCCATACAGGCACGTGAAAATGAGCTGCGTCTTCTTCGGAACCTCGGGATGAAGCGCAGCCGGAGAACCCGCCTTTATTATTTTCAAGGTTTAGTTCTTTTCCTTCCCGCATTACTTCTTAGTCTTGTAATTTCCCCGCTTTTCTGCATGGGGATGACCGCCTTTTATTCCTTCACGCGCAGCACCATGGCCGTCTCTTTCCGCTGGCAGTCTTTCCTGTTTGCCGGTGGGTTGAACTTTGCCGCGGCGGTTCTTGTCCTGATTTTTCAGCAATCTGCCCTGCGCCGGCGGAGAAAAGCAGAGCAGAAAGTGCCGGAAGGGCGGCATGGGCGGCGGTACCGGGACTGCGCCGAATTGTGGGGCTATGCCTGCCGGAAACAAAACCGGTCCCAGAGGGCCACGACGGCTTTTCTGGTTGCTTTTTGCACAGCGCTGGCAGCGTTCGGCGCGTTTCAAAGTTACCTCTTTCCTTATGAGCAGTACGACACAGAACACGTAAAAAGTGGTGCCCAAGCGCCTTTCGACTATAGATTATATGTAGTTGGAGGAAGCAGCTCGCTCCAAAACTACGGGATTACACTGCCAAGAAAAATGGGGGTCTCCGAGAAAGATCTGGAGACCTTATCCCATACGGAAGGCCTTCAAGTGAATAACGCTGAAGTAAGTAGTATGACCAGCCAGTTTTTCCTTATGGAGCAGAATAACAAAAACAAGTATCTGCAGTCTCTGCCCAAGGGCTATCGTAATTCCCATATTTTCACGTCGGAAGAAACGGACGCAGTCCGGCAGGCAGGAGGGAAAACTGGCGACTGCATGGTGAAAGTTCCGGTTCGTGGCCTTAATTGGGATTCCGTTCTCAGAAATTTCCCTTCGTTCACCAGCGGAGCGCTTCACAAGGAGCAGTTCCTGAACGGTTCCGAGATTCTTGCGCCGGATACTTCCTGCAAGGTTGGGGACACATTTACCATGATTACGCCGCTGGTGGATGACGGCGCTGTCAATGAGGATATTTCCGGGAGGGTAACGTTCCATGTCACCCACGTTACGGTTGCGGCAACTTATCACCCCGGTGAAGACGAAGTTGGCGACATCGTTCTTTCCGGCGAATACATCATGAAAATCGACCCTTCGGCCCGCTATGATGTAGTTGAACTTACCAACCTGCAGAAAGACAACGCCAAAGCAAGTGCCAGGATCGAACAGACCATTGCAAGGGTAACGACTAGCTCGCGGTACGTAACCACAAAGAACCAGATCCGCGAGCGGCAGGATTATGTGACGATGCAGCGTTCCATGCAGATGCAGACGGCCGCGTGCGTCTTTGCCTTTTTAATTATTGTGCTTCTTGCTTTTGCATTTTC
>DIQY01000039.1:5997-10782 GCA_002424295.1 Ruminococcaceae bacterium UBA5450
GCTTCTTGCTTTTGCATTTTCCATTTCTGTGGATGTGGAAACCAACCTCAGAAGCTACCTGCTGATGCGCTCGATTGGCGCAAGGTGGGAACTAATCCGGCAGATGCTCTGGAAAGGGCTGTGGGGCCCAATCTGGAAAGGTACGCTTGCCGGTACGGTTCCCCTGACGGTGCTGATTGAGATTTCGCTTCTCCACTACCGCAGTTATCCGCGGGCGTTGCTTGGCTTTCTGATGCTCGGCGCGGCGGGAATTACCTTTGGCCTGATTTGCGCGCTTGCGTATTGGACGGTTCAAAGGGTCCTGAAAAATTCCGCGAAGCTCAGCGTCATGGAAGGGCTGTCCAGTTCGGAATAAGATTTTGAAATTCTACATAACATTTTGATACACTGCCCGTAACTGGTTCACAAAAGGAACCGGTTGCGGGTGCTTTTGTGCAAAATATGGATTGAAAATGTAGTATACTACTTGTTAGTCGAATTTTAGCGGAAGGCTTTTGCAGCCTGTGCATGAAGAAATGAGAAGAGATTTATTTTGTGCTGATTGTAGAAATCTTTTCGCCCTATTAGGAAGGAAAAGAAATGAGAACTGCATATGATGTATTCAAAAAATGCACGGCTGGTTTCTATGTTCTGCTGATGTCGGCAATGCTGGTTCTTCTCCTCATTTTTCAGCCTTTTTTGAATTATATGTGTAAAAAAAGCTTTTTACAGCCAAATGCGGTTTTGCTGCTCTTAGCTTTGCTGCTGTCAATACTGCTTACAAAGGCTATTTGGAAAAAACAGAGGAGAGTCGAGCACGCCTTGATGTGCAACTCCCATTCCAACATACTTTTAGGGTGTGTGATTCTTTTATTTGTGCAGGTTACAATATGCTGTAACACATATTTTGTTTCTGGCTGGGACTCTGGAATGGTTTTGTCGCAGGCTTACCGGCTGGCATCTGGTGAGTCTATGGATGTTTCCTATTTTTCACAGTATCCGAATAATCTTTTGTTACTGTGGTTTTATTCTCTGATCTTTCGTGCCTGCTTTGCTTTTGGTGTAACAGAAATGATTTTGGGAACGTATGTGATTCTTGTTATCCAGTGTGTCATTTCAACAGTTACAGGCTTTCTGCTGTATGATCTGTGCTTGCATTTTACACGGTCTTATATTATTTCGTTCAGCAGTTGGCTTTATTATGCTGTTTTCATTGGAATTTCTCCGTGGCTTCTCATTCCTTATTCAGATTCAATGGGGCTGATATTTCCTGTTCTTTTGCTGTGGCTATACCAAAAGCAAAGGAAAAGCAAGAAGCGGTGGGCCATTTGGCTGTTGATGGGGTTGGTGACAGCCATAGGATACAGAATTAAACCGCAGATTGTAATCATGACAGTTGCAATCATACTGGTAGAGATTTTTGCTGCCTTTCAAAATGGCAGACAAAAGGCAAGAATTTTGCAAATGCTAAAACATATTACGCTGCTTGCTTTAACCGCAGTGGTAACGCAGGCGGTTTGCACAGCGTTCCTGATTCCGGCTACCCATATGGAGGGACTGGATTCCAAACGTTCTTTTGGCCCGACACACTTTTTGATGATGGGACTGAACGATAAAAAAGATGGAGTATATTATGAACCGGATGTTGAATTTTCGGCTTCTTTTGATACTCCTGCACAGCGAGAACGTGCTAATATGAATGTTGTTGCAGAACGGCTGCGGAATTATGGATGCGCTGGACTGCTTAAGCATCTTGCCAAAAAGAGCCTGGTAAATTATGGCGATGGGACGTTTGCATGGGGAGCAGAAGGAAGTTTTTATCTTCAGCTGTTACCAGATGGAGACAACTTGCTGTCCCCGCTGTTGAAGCAAATCCTATATAATAATGGTAAATATTATGTTTATTTTTCCAGCATAGAACAGGCATTGTGGTTGCTTCTGCTGTTTGCTGCGCTGTGCAGTGCGCCATTTATGTGGAAAAAGCGCAATTGCCAGACACTATTGACAGCAGTTTTATCTATGGTTGGATTGACAGTCTTTGAACTGCTTTTTGAAGCAAGAGCACGGTATCTGTACATTTATACGCCGGTTTTAATTTTTATTGGTGCCGTTGGCTGGAAATGTTTTTATGAAGCTATTGAAAATATCTTAACGAAAAGAGGTTATCGTACCAGGAATAAATTCTTCCTATGAAGTAGTGCTGGCAATTAACTGAAAATTGCTTGCGTTTTTAGCTACATATTGATAATTTTTTCACAAATAATGGGATTTAAATTAATTTAAGTTAAGGCGTTTAATAAAATATCTGTAAACACCTTGACAAATTACAGAACATCAAGAAGAAAAATCAGTTATAGTAAGGAGGAAAAATAAAATGATAAAGACTCTATCCATTGGTAACAGCTTTTCACAGGATTCAACAGCATATTTGCACGACATGGCACTTTGTGCAGGAATCGACACGAAAATCGTAAACTTGTATATTGGAGGCTGTTCACTTTCTACACATTGGGACAATGCAAAAAATGACAAAGCCAATTACAGCTACGAACTAAACGGAAAGTCTACCGGTCGAATGGTTTCCATTCGGGAAACTTTAGGGGAAGACAAATGGGACTTTGTCACCCTGCAACAATCCAGCCCACTGAGTGGTTTTGAAAAGAGCTATTACCCCTATGTGACGGATCTTTCTGCTTATATAAAGGAGTACGCTTTCGGAGCAACACAGTTAATTCATGAAACTTGGAATTTTGAACCAGGAAGCACACATCCCAAGTTCGTTGATTATGGAAACGATTCTAGTACGATGTATCGGGCTGTGAGCACAACATACCGGAAAGTAGCTGCATCCCTTGGACTCGGTATCATCCCCTGCGGTGACGTGCTCTGGCTTTTACAGAATATGAAAGAATTTGACAGTTTCAAGGGTGGACAGTCGCTTTATCGGGACGGTTTCCACCTGCATCTTATCTATGGAAGGTATACTGCGGCAGCTACTTTTTACGAGACAATGCTGAAAGGTAACATTCAGAAAAATCCTTTCCGGCCTGCCGGTACCCAAAGTAATAAGGATAGCAAGCTGTTTTCCCTGATTTCGCAAACTGTACATCATGTCTGTAGCGAATGAATACATAAAATTCTGTTTATTTCGTTAGTGACTATATTTTTTGGCATGTACCTTCAGAAGAATAATAAATGTCAAGGTTGCATGAGAGCATAATAACATAATTTTGTAACCAACGGGACATTGGGTTATATATATCTTCCTGTTGTGCTCCGTATTAGTGAACAATCTTGGAAACCGCTTTTGCGCTGTCTTCAGGACTGTCCAGTTCTTTCTTTGCTGTAACATACCAGCTTTATCAGGAACCCTTACAATTTCTGTTTCTCAGCCATGAAACAAAACGGTAAAGCAGCGTACTGATTATGCCGCTCCCGAAATCCAGCAGAACATCAGTCACACTGCTTCCACGCAGTGGTATGAAAGCCTGGATAAATTCATCGCATACTGCTACAAGCAGCAAAAAAAACAGTATAGCAAACAAAGATTCCCTTTTATAACAACGGTAGGCCCGGACTGTTGCAGTTAAAAGGAGGCCAAACACAAAGAACTCCACAAAGTGGCCTGATTTGCGGACAAAGTATTCAGAAAATGCACCCGGCATCTGAAAAAACGTCAGTACATGATTCAGTAGACTCATAACAAACAGGCTTTGACTGCTTGATTGCGGCCCTGAGGACATGGAATTATGGAAAATAAAAAGGATATACACAACTGTTATAAATGTGAAAATCCACCGCTTCGATAAATCCTTTTTCAAGACAAAGCTTCCTTTATGCCTTTTTAGCACTCCTTGTTTTCCTCCGGACTACCCTGTAAAGTGCCATTCCGGCTAAGCACCCAAAAAAATCAATCATGACGTCCCGTACACTGCTTGTCCTTCCATCATAAAAGATTTGGATGGTCTCATCTGCAACCGGAACAGCAAGGAAAAGAAAAAGTTCAAAGAATATACATTTATTTTTTGTGAAGGTCCAAATCGTCATTGAAAGAATTATGCCAAACAGAAAGTACTCTGTAAAATGGGCAAGTTTTCTCACTGCAAATTGCGTGAAAGTAAAATGCAAATTCATTTTGCCCAAAAGGTAATTTAAAGTTCCCATAACAGCCCCGCTCTGAAGATCGGACTGGGCAAGTGGATACATTGAATTATGGAAAATCAGAAGGCAGGCAACAAGTAAAATAGTCATTAAGAAATATATTCTGTAATTTTGCCGCTTCATACAGTTCTCTTCCTAGAATCTTCTATAAAAGGTGATTCTCAAATGGATATTAGACGTCAGAATATCTAAAATTATACCACAATAAATATCTATCATCCAGTATTGCAAATACTAAATGAGCCCGCAATTCAGAAAATTTTATTCTGATGTTCATTCTCTGCCCCCCATCGAGCACTTAGAGATGCCCGCAAAAATGACTAATTTTCAGCATTGCTTTTGATGGGTACCTCACGTACCTGTCGTAATTCAGCAAGGTATGAGCATTAACCACTATATCTCCTTTCCCCGTCCCACTTTAGCATTGCAATAAAGTACGGCCACCGCTGGAAAAAAAATTATGTATAAACCTATGCACTTTTTAAGGGATAGACATGTCCCTTTTCTACTTCTATTTTTTCTTTATTTGTTCAAAATGCATTGCAATCTTAGCAATGGCAAAAATCAGTTGTTTAGGCAGACTTGATTTTTTACTTTAATTACTATATAATTACTATAGTTTTGCCGGTGTGTTGGAATTGGCAG
>DIQY01000039.1:11012-41791 GCA_002424295.1 Ruminococcaceae bacterium UBA5450
GACCCCCACCACCGGTACCATAATGCGGCCTGTATTTTGATACAAATGCAGACCGCATTTTTATGCCTTGATTGATGATAAATAGATGTAACTGACCTGTCCCCCAAAAAGCCGTTCAATTAGTAATCTGGTAATCGCCTGAGATTTTCAAGATATATTTCTGCATGGTCAATTATCCAGCAGACTGTACTGGCGAAGGCAGTTATATTCATTTTGCTGGTTTTCAATAATTTCTTTGGCTTCATAGAAATTCTTAAATGAGAAGAGTGTGGCGTATGGCAATTAGCCATGCGCCACACTACATCAGGAATATTAGTCGATAATAACAACCGGCTTAATTAAATCAGCAGGCTTGTCTTTCATCAGGAAAAGAGCTTTTTCGAGGTTGTCCCATCCATGGAATACATGGGTAACCAGCGGCGAAACATCTAGTCTGCCAGCTGAGATCAGAGAACCAAGCTTCTCCATACGCAGGCGTCCTCCTGGCATCAGTCCGCCAATAATCTCTTTGTGCCCCATGCCAAAGCCCCACTCAGCGCGGGGAATTTTAATATAGTCGCCGCTGCCAAGATAATTAACATTTCCAATTTTACCGCCCGGCTTTACGGATTTTACAGCTTCTGCAAACGTATCGCAATTTCCGCCTGCGATACAGACCCTGTCAACGCCTTTGCCGTCTGTTATTTTAAGAACCTGATCGGAAATTGGGCCATCTTTATAGCTGATAAAATCAGAAGCACCATATCTCTTTGCAGCCTCTCTGCAAACTTTGCGTGTACCAACGGCAATAATCCTGGAAGCACCCCGTAGCGCCGCACCAGCAACTGACATCAACCCAACAGGGCCGATGCCAATAACGAGAACAGTATCACCGAACTGAATGTCAGCAAGCTCAACAGCATGGAATCCGGTCGGAACCATATCGGAAAGCATACATGCATTGCTAACGCTGATATTTTCCGGGAGATGTGCAAGGTTGCCATCAGCATCATTTACATGAAAATACTCTGCAAAAACACCGTCTTTGAAATTTGAGAACTTCCATCCGGCAAGCATACCACCGGAATGCATGGCATATCCACCCTGCGCTTCAAGAGAGTTCCAGTCTGGGGTAATTGCCGGGACAATAACTTTATCCCCTGGCTTAAAGTCTTTAACAAGGGAGCCTACCTCAACGACTTCAGCACAGCACTCATGGCCAAGGATGAGGTCATGCCTGTCCCCCATGGCACCTTCCCAGACGGTGTGAACATCCGAAGTGCAGATTGCCACGGCAAGGGGCCTGCAGATTGCATCCAGCGGCCCGCAGGAAGGTCTTTCCTTCTCAATCCAACCAGATTTTCCGATTCCAAGCATTGCATAACCTTTCATACATATACCTCCTAATAGGCAAATCGTTAAATTTTCTACTTTACATATGTTATCAAATTCATATATATTATGTCAATCATTTTGAATGTAAAAGTTGATATTATTTTAGTGAATTTTTCAAAACAAAATATTAAAGTGCAGGTTAGTGCTTTTCTGGGACGAAAAGTGGCAATATCAGAGTAGGCCGGTAAGGCCTAGAATTTCAGCAGTTTTTACACCAAATGAGCAAAACTCAAAAAATGATGAAAATTAGGTAAAAAAAGTTTGACAACCAGCCAATCAAATGTTAACATGAAATAAGTTAAAAATAAACTACCTTTTACTCATCCATATAAGTTCGCCGATATGGGGCGGAAGTCTCTACGTGGCAGCCATAAATTGCCTACACTATGGATGTTCAAACCGAAAGCTACCAGCTCCTGGGCATTGTCCTTTGCAGTAGGAGCCGGTTGTTTGTGCGGTCGGAACATGCTGTTCCGGCCGTATTTTTTTTCGGCAGCCAGATAGCTGTACAACAAATTAGGAGGAAAGATCAAGAAATTATGGAAAAGTTTTTCCATCTCAAAGAGCACAATACTACCGTTAAGACCGAAACTCTAGCTGGTCTTACAACTTTCATGGCAATGGCTTACATCCTAATGGTAAACTCCGGAATGCTTGGCAATAACATTCTTGCAAAAGATGGGTCGGTGCTTTATCAAGGTCCCGGTTTCAATGCCATTTATATCGCCACTGCTATTTCCGCCATCATTGGCACTGTCCTGACAGGCCTAATGTCCAATCTGCCGCTGGCTCAGGCCAGCGGCATGGGACTGAATGCTTTCTTCACCTATACAATCTGTGTCGGGTTGCATTTCACTTACGCTAATGCTTTGGTCCTGGTTCTGATCGACGGCATTGTCTTTGTCATACTTACTGGCACAGGTCTTCGGAAACAGCTTTTTGAAGCTATTCCAAAGCCTGTCCGCATTGCAATTCCTGCCGGTATTGGCCTTTTTATTGCTTTTATCGGGTTACAGGATGCCAAAATAGTCGTTAGTAACGAATCAACCCTTGTTACCCTTGCTTCCTTCAATATTTTGAAGGGAACTACATGGGCAACGTTTATGCCCATCCTGATTACTCTCCTTACCATATTCGGCATTGCCACTATGGCCCAGAAAAAAATAAAAGGCTCTGTTCTTTGGGGCATTCTAGGCGGCGGCATTCTCTATTATATCTTTGGTGCTACCGTACCAGGATTCTACGCAAACCTTTCTGTCAATACTATGAATCCAATCACAGCATTCTCTGATTTCGGCACAAAATCTTTCGGCAAGGTCTTCACAGAAGGCTTTGATTTCAGCCATTTCCTCGCTGCCAACAAATGCGGTACGGGAAGCTTGGTGCTTGCTGTCCTTACTTCTTCACTTGCTTTCTGTATGGTTGACATGTTTGATACAATGGGAACACTGTATGGTGCCTGTGCACGCGGTGACATGCTGACGAAAGACGGCAATGTTCCCAACATGAATAAAGCCATGATGGCAGATGCAATTGCGACTGTCACGGGTTCTGTCTGCGGCACCAGCACCGTCACTACTTTCGTAGAGTCATCTGCTGGCGTTGCAGAAGGCGGACGCACCGGCCTTACCTCATTAGTGACTGCCGGCATGTTCCTGATTGCAATGTTTCTCTCCCCGGTTGCAGCGTTGATTCCTGGCTGTGCGACTGCTGCCGCCCTGATTTATGTTGGTGTTTTGATGATGAACTGCGTTAAAAACATCGACTGGCTTTCCCCCATTTCTGCCGTACCCGCTTTTCTGACGATTGCCATTATGGCTTTCACCTATAATATTTCATATGGCATTGCATTTGGCCTGGTTTCCTATTTGGTCATCAGCATCCTTGTCGGAAAAATCAAGGAAACAAAGCCGGTTACGTGGATTATTGCTATTCTGTTCATCGTAATGTTTGCTTTGTCTCATTGAAATTTCATTCAGAAATTTGCATTTTAAGAGAAGCTCTGCTTGGTAGCAAACCAGCAGAGCTTCTCTTTTTAGACAGTTATAATTTCTCTCTACACAGCAGACACAGATGTTTGCTGCAATGTTTCATTCCTTTCGGGAATTTTCACATCCATGATCTCCGCAGGAATGTCCTTCGTCACCATGCTCACGGTCATGGTGTTCACAGTGAACATCAGGGTCATAGCTGAGTTTTCCGGCAAGCAGATTGGTTACAGCCTCATCTGCGCTCCCGGAAACACCTCCAAATAACCGGATTCCTGCTTCAGACAGCTTTTGCTGCGCGCCACCACCGATTCCGCCGCAGATCAGGGTATCAACCTTATGCGAAGACAGAAACCCCGCCAGCGCACCATGGCTGTTCCCCATTGTGCCGATAATTTCTGAATGGGCAATTTTTCCATCTTTTATTTCATAGATTTTAAACTGCTCCGTACGTCCAAAGTGCTGAAAAATGTTACCGTTTTCATAAGCTACTGCAATATTCATGTTTGTTCCTCCTGGCTGTTGTTTGCGGCAGGAACGTTTGCTGCATTGCTTCAGGAACCCCCTGCCACATTGCTCCCCGCAGCACTTGCAAGTTGCATAATCACCGCCGGAAATAATCAGTTTTTTCCCATTGACCAGCGCATCTGCAATTTTCCACCTTGCACAGCTATATATGCCTTGCACCGTTGTTCGTGAAACACGCATCTGAGCTGCACATTCCTCCTGAGTACAATTTTCCAGGTCAATCAGGCGGACTGCCTCATACTCGTCGACTGTCAGCATGACCGGCTGGCCATGGGGACAAGAACCTGGTGAAAAACTGTCATTGCGGGGCTGGCAGCAAACAAACCGTTCCTTTTGCGGACGTGGCATAAAATCATCTCATTTCCGGCATATGTTTTAAATAATTATAACTTAGTTTCCGGCATATGTCAATAAAAAATTTATAAGAAAAGCTGCCTATCTTCTCTAACAGAAAAGGCAGCCTTATTGAGCGAAAATAAAGTTATGTGATTGGAAATTGCATGAGAATGCTGTAAAATATCTTTTAAATATTTCACTTAGCCATAAGACCATACGGCCAGCCAATAATCACACCAACGCTGCTCTCATCAGTTATAGACCATTGAAACCAGTTTTGCGGCCGCATTGTCTGCCCGATATCCGCTCTGGCAGTAGAATAAAATCTTATGATCCATATCCGGAAGTCCGGATGCAGCGTGCTTTGTAATTTCATCAACCGGAATTAACTTTGCATCCCCCATATGGCTCTTCTGCCGTGCAGACATCCAAAATCACACAATCTTTTTCAGTATTCATAATTTCTTTTGCCTGCTTTGCAGAAATTGTCCGAAAATGATCCTGCTTCCCCGCACCGGTCATATCATTTATATTCCGTGCAAACATATTCAGGCACCGTCTTTTCATGGATGGCAGATTCATAGAGCCGCCAGCCACCTGCAAGATTATAGCAGTCATAACCATATCCTGCAAGAATACGGCAGGCAATATAGCTGCGCAGACCACTGTGGCAATGGAGGTAGACTGGCTTGTCTTTGGGGATTTCATCCAAATGTTCCCGCAGGCTGTCCAGTGGGATATTCCGGAAGCCGCTGATTTTGCCGCGCGCAACCTCGGTCTTTGTCCTCACATCCAGCAATGTCACACTGCCATCACGTGGAAGAGAATCTACATCGTCCCAGAAAAACTGCTTGACTTTCCCCGTAATAATATTTTCGGCAACAAACCCCAACATATTGACCGGATCCTTGGCACTGCTGAACGGCGGGGCATAGCAAAGTTCCAGTCCGGCAAGGTCGGTTACTTTTGCACCAAAGCGGATAGCCGCTGCCAGTACGTCAATGCGCTTATCAACGCCGTCAAAGCCGACAATCTGCGCACCAAGCAACTGAAATGTTTTTTTATCCCAAAGCGCCTTGATGGACATATTAGATGCACCAGGATAATAGGACGCATGGGAAGGCAGATACAAATAGGCTTTATCATAATTGATGCCGGCCGCTTCAGCCGACTTCTCATTCAGCCCCGTGGAAGCAACCGTCATTTCAAATGCCTTGATAACAGATGAGCCCTGCGTACCGGAGTACTCGCTTTCAAAGCCGCAGATATGATTGGCGGCAATCCTTCCCTGTTTGTTGGCAGGGCCAGCTAAAGGGACATACGTCGGATTTCCGGTAATAAAATTCACCGTTTCGACTGCATCCCCTACGGCATAAATATCATGGACACTGGTCTGCATGTGGGCATCCGTAAGGATTGCTCCCCGTGAATTCACTCTCATACCGCATTTTTCTGCCAAATCTGTATCCGGACGGACACCAACCGACATTAGGAGCATATCTGAACAGACAGAACCATTTTTTAGTGTAACTCTTAAATGGTCGTCTTCCTTATCAATGGCTTTGACGCCATTTCTGAGAATTAGCCGGATTCCTTTTGACCTAAGATACTGCTGCACATCGGCAGCCATATCAAAATCCAGGGAAGCAATCAAATGGTCCGTCATTTCGATAATGATAACGTCCAGTCCCGCTTTTTTGAGATTTTCTGCCATCTCAATTCCGATTGCACCGCCGCCGACTATAACGGCTGACTTTGGTTTTTTCTCTTCGAGGAACGTCTTAATTTTCAGGGTATCCGGAATATTCCTTAGGGTAAACACCCGCTCGGAGTCAGCGCCCGGAATGGGAGGAGTTACCGGTTTAGCTCCAGGAGAGAGAATCAGTTTGTCATAGCTCTCCAGGTAAGTCTCTCCGGTTTTAAGGTCCCGTACCGTAATAGTATTGGACTTTGGATCGATTTCCGTAACTTCGTTGTTTACCCGCACGTCAATCTGAAAACGCGCTTTTAAGCTTTCCGGCGTCTGAATGGTAAGATTTTCTTTCTTGGGAATTATGCTGCTGATATAATAAGGGAGACCACAGTTAGCAAAAGAAACGTATCCCCCACGCTCCAGAATAATGATTTCTGCTTTTTCATTGAGTCTGCGGAGCCTTGCCGCAGCGGAAGCACCGCCTGCAACGCCGCCAACAATAACAATTTTCATTTTAATTTCCTCTTTGCTGTCACACTGGCTTAGATTCTTCAGCCTTATCATCTTTTGAAAGGAGATTGACTTAATGCCGTTACAGGAATGTGAAAAGTTATACTCAAAGATATTCCCTTTTTGGGATAAATTAAACCGGGAAGATCAAGAGCTTCTTTGCCTTCATACTTCCGACGCCAAATATGCAAAAGGGGAAAATATTCATGGAAGTAACCGCGAATGCACCGGAGGAATCCTTGTTCGGAAAGGTTCCATCCGTATCTATCTGTTGTCTGAGGAAGGCAAAGAAGTTACGATTTCGCGCCTTTACTCCGGGGACACATGTATGCTTGGTGCTTCCTGCGTATTGAAGTCTATTACATTTGATGTATTCATGGACGCAACCGAAGACACCGAGTGCTACATTATCGACGGGCCCGCTCTTGCGGCGGTCAATAAACACAGCGTCTACGCGGAGAATTACGCGTTGAATATTGTTGTCAGCCGGTTTTCCGATGTCATGTGGATTATGCAGCAAATCCTGTTTTTAAGTTTTGACCGGCGCCTTGCCATTTTCCTACACGATGAAATGAGCAGGACTGGAAGCACCACCATTCATATGACTCATGATCAGATTGCAAAATATATGGGCTCTGCCCGTGAGGTAGTCTCCCGGATGCTAAAATACTTTGCGGCAGAAGGAATCGTTGAGCACTCCCGCGGCGGCATCAAAATCATTGACAAGAAAAGATTGCAGGCATTAGCCCTGAATCAGTGACAGGATTGCAGTCTTAGGCCTTGCGCCGACAGCCTGGCGGACAACTTTTCCATTTTTCATCACGACGAGGGTTGGGATACTCATGACTTGGAATGCCTGCGCAAGCCCTGGTTCTTCATCTACATTGACCTTGCCGACCTGAATTGATGGATTCTCTTCGGCAATCTCCTCGACAACTGGAGACACCATGCGGCACGGTCCACACCAGCTTGCCCAGAAGTCCAAAAGGACAGTCTTATCAGACTTAATAATTTCGGATTCAAAATTGTTTTTATTGACTTTCAGAATAGACATTTTAATCACTCCTTATTGATTTTGCATTTCTATCATACACGGCATCTTTATTTTTTCCAGTGACTAAGTCACAGAATTCGACAGAAGATTTTTTTATAATGAATTTAGTCAAAAGAAAAATAAAAAAGGAGCTTGATTTACGATGACAGAACAAAAATTCTACCTCTGCCGCCACTGCGGCAACCTCATTGCTTTTATTCACAGCTCTGGTGCCCCGGTTGTCTGCTGCGGTGAAAAGATGCAGCTGCTCACCCCAAACTCTACAGACGCAGCAAAAGAAAAGCATGTACCGGTCATTGAAGAAAACGGAAACACCGTCACGGTAAAGGTTGGCAGCACTGCTCACCCGATGGTACCGGAACATTATATCCAGTGGATCTATCTCCAGAGTGCTGAAGGCATCCAGTGCAAAAAGCTGAGGCCAGGCATGGAACCGAAAGCCGTCT
Organism: Ruminococcaceae bacterium UBA5450; assembly: GCA_002424295.1. Taxonomy (GTDB): domain Bacteria; phylum Bacillota; class Clostridia; order Oscillospirales; family Acutalibacteraceae; genus Caproicibacterium. The sequence continues at coordinate 18,942 of DIQY01000039.1, forward strand.
TTGCCCTGAGTAAAGGGGATAAAGCAATAGCGGCCTATGCTTACTGCAATCTGCACGGACTCTGGAAAAAAGAACTGTAACAAAAAAACGAAATATTTTGTCAAAATCCAAGTTTATATTGCTGGATTCTGCTTAAAAAGGCAAAACCGAAAAAACCGGCTGTTCCCGAAAGGGCTCAGCCGGTTTTGCTTGTCATAAGTATGAAATTTTATCTTGCTATTCTACTATTTTAGGATAACATGGTACAAATATTCACCAATTACCATCTTTTTCCCGCTACTGCTGTAAGCAAGATAAAGGAATCGGTAGGTGCCGGATTGTTCCGGCAGTTTATTATAAACGCCAAGGCTCACATTATAGACCATAAAAGAATCGAAACCCAGTGCCTTATCCGTCTGTGCTGAGTACAACTCTGGAATAACAGCGGAAAGAGGCGTTGGAATAGTAGAAACCCAAAGGCTACTACTGTGCAATGATGTTTCAAAATCTGAAATCTGCTTGCTGTCGGTAAATTCAATGTTGCTAAGAGAAATATAGTCTGTATCGTCAGTCTTGGAAGAAGCTTGTGAACCCGATTCAACCGAGCCGCTGTATGCAGAATAGTTCTGGGTGGTAACCTTTCCTTTACTAGGCAAATCAAAATGGATTTCCAGCGCAACAGTATCAAGGTAAGACATGCTATGAGAAATCGTCCCGTTCTGGTCAAGGAGGGAAAAAGAGCCAAATACACAGAGAAGAATGGTAAAAATAATGCCTGCTACAATGTTTTTTGTCGTCTTCATTCCCTTATGTTTATAAAAGATCCCAAGGATCAGGCTGGCAAGTGGAAGTGGAAGAAATAATAAAAATTTCCAGTTATTTTCCGTCGGTGATGCACTGAACGAGTTGCTGGAACTGACCAGAGCAAGCCCAAAAAAGAGGCTCAAAAAGGAAAGGACAAACAGCAGAATCATTATAACGTATACAACAGGATGGGGTTTGGCTACAGCCACAGAAGCAAAAGGGGCCCGGTATTCCGACCCGGCAGCATAGGCCTGCATAGGCGGCTCCGGCGGATTCTTCCCCTCACCGGCAGGCAATGTTGTATCTTTTCCCGTTTCAAGACCAATCTGTGGGGATGGCACGGCCAGCACATCTATTTTCCTATCTTCACTTAGCTTTGTAGACTCCGGTGGAAAAGCAATTCTTTCCCTGCCGATTTTCAGTCGGAATTTATATTTTACACCCGGGCAGGATTCCCGGATAAAGTATCGGAAATTTTCCAGATTTCCAACAGTAAAACCGTCTTTATCTAGGAGGAGATTCACTTTCCTGTTTATTTTTAGAATCAGCAGGTTCTTCGTTTCACAAATCTGTGTAACCTGGGAATAGGCAAAGTTATGCTCCGCTTTATTGGAAGAGACCATATCAATTCTGTCAGAAAAGCGGGTCATTTTCTCCAGCTCTTTCCCCCCGTTCAGAAGTTTCTGCTGCTCATAAGCTTTTTTAACAGGGACTCTCGCAAGAATCACCGGGTAAAAAAGCAACGCGACACCGAACGGAAACAGAAAAGCAGAGCTGTCAAAGTCCATATTGTAAAATTCAATTATGGAAACAAGCAGGAAGAAGGCAGCCAAAGGGAACGCAATATGTTCGGTTTTTTTCTGTATGACTCCTTTCGCATATTCAGAAAAAACATCTTTTGTAAAAATGATTCTGTTTTCAAATTTGAAATTCATTCCCGCCTATCCGTCCTTTTCCTGACAAAATGTAAAACTTTTTAAAGGCAAGGCCTGGAGCCAATTTTACTACAGCCCTACGGAAACCGCAACTAGAAAGTCTACAATTCCCCAACCCGTAGAGCAAATTCCAACGATACGTAGAAGCAAAGGCAAGAATTAGAACACCTCGAGAGGGAAAAAGCAGGGAAAGGAATTGGTTCCAACGGGTATCTTGGCAGGGATATTTCGCCATTATAGACCATGGAACGGCGTATACCAGCCCGCGCGTACCGCCTCCCTTTCATATTAGTCCCGCAGACATAGTGACATTTCTCCAATTCCTTTATCATTCTGATTGAATATGGCATAATGATTATTAGAGAAAATAACAGGCAAAGCAAGATATCTTCTAATCCTGCTGCTTCCCACTTTTCCCCTGCATCTGGCGTTCAATCCATGCCATCAGCAGATTCACAATCTGCTCCTGCTGGCGCTCAGTCAGTGCTACACCCTTTGGGACTCGGTACCACTTGTTAAGGCAGCCACGGCAACAGCAGGCACAGGCATGCTGTGCAATGAATACTGGATGACCATGCATCGGTGTCTGCTTTCCGTCGTTGGAAATCACGGCCGGTGCAAGCCGCTTGCGGATAAAATCACAGGCATGGCGCCGAATTACATCCATACCTTTTTCTCGGACGTAAACTTTGTCCTTTTCCTTCAGCGTAAAGCTGGAACGGAATTTTGAAGTCTTGAGCTTTGCAAGGGCTTCCTCTATTGTCTGCAAACTGTGTCCACTCTTTTCTTCGTAAAGCAGAGACGGATCCCTGTAAAAATTCATATGTACTTTCGACTTTTTCGCCTGTTTTCATCATAGCCAACTGCCCCTTGTCCGTCAAGCTACAGTTTGGTTATAGAATTTCTCCGCTTAGGCACTCGACTGCCGGCATACAAATTGAGAGGGGATCAATATGGATTTGCTTCACTCAATGAGCCCATGTGAGACAATCACACTGGGCATTTTGATAGCTCTGTCTTTATGCAAGGATCTAAACGTCAATGAACTGAATGTCCTGGGGAACTTATTCTCCGCCGTCGGAGGTATCGTCTCCACATGGGCAGCACAGAAACAGCTTTTGGAAGCCGCCTGCAACGACACAGCATCATTTGGTAACATTGAACAGCAAATTCAAAAGCTGCAAAAAGAATATGAAAATTGCTCTAAAATAATTATGGCCACCCGTAAAATGAAGTGATTAAACTGGCCAACAGAAAGTAGGCAAAAAGACAAAATCTTTTATGTGTCCCTGCCCAAACGGAACTGGACAGGGAATTTGTAATTCGATTTAGATACAGGCCTTTGAAAATTGAAATAAGCTACAGCTTGTTTGATAACCAAGAAAATATCCCATGATTGTTTGAAATATCTTTTTGCCCTTCCTCTTTAACCTATCCTTTTTCATATTCCCAATGAAAAGTATAACCTCTAAGTAAACAGCGGTTTTCCTGTCTACTTAAAGGCTAGTACTTTACCATACCGGTGGTCATGACTTATATATAGATTATTCTTCCGGAGCAATCACGAACTTATATATTGTCGTTTTATGATAGGGACTTTCAGGAGTACAGTATGAGAACGGGAATTCAGGATGGTTTACAGAATCCGGGAAATACTGTGTTTCCAGGCAAACAGCATTGTGCTTCCTAAGCATTACTCCGCCGCACGCTTTCCAACCATCCGGATAGGAATTTGCCGTATAAATTTGAACACCGGGAAGATCTGTGAAAACAAGCATTCGGCGTCCACTTGCTGCGTCAAACAATTCGGCTGCTTTTTGGACTCCGGTTGGCGAGGCAAGAACAAAATTATGGTCAAATCCTCCGCGGGCTTTGATAGTTGGTTCTTGCGAGCGGATATCTTGTCCAATTATCTTTGGTCTGCGAAAATCAAATGGCGTTCCCTCAACTTGAAGGAGTTTACCAGTTGGAATCAACGCAGAATCTGTTTCTGTAATTTTATTGGCACTAATTTGTAATTCATGGGAAAGAATGTTTTTTGCAGGATCCCCAGTTAAATTAAAAAATGTATGATTCGTCAGGTTCAGCGGAGTAATATGATCAGTTTTTGCACAGTAATCAAGGATCAAGGCATTATCCGTTGTAAGGGTATCGGTTACTTCTACATCAATATTTCCAGGGAAACCACATTCACCGTCTGGGCTATGATAGGAAAAGGTAACAGAAGGTGCATCATCATTATTATTACAGCATTTTATCCGCCAAATGCGGTTCTGAAACCCACCGGGAGCACTGTGAAGACTGTTTTCTCCTTCATTTTTTGCTAGATGAAATACATTATTTCCAATCGAAAACTGTGCCCTATGAATACGGTTCGCAAAGCGGCCCACTACCGAGCCAAATACATCACCCGACGCTTCATACTCTGCCAAAGTATCATGGCCAATTACCACATTCCCGGTTCTTCCATTCCGGTCAGGAACCCAAAGTTTAGCAATCCGGCAGCCATAAGTAAGAATTTCAGCGCTCATGCCATTCCTGTTTTTCAGGGTAAACTTCTTAATTGGCTGCCCGTTGGAAAGGCATCCGAAATTTTTTTCTTCAATACTCATGCTTGTATTTTCCTCCAATTATTCGCCGAGCAGTGCTGCACCAAAAATCCCAGCGTCATTGCCTAGTTGTGCACGGCAAATGACAGTTTGCTTGCTGGAGTTGATAGAATAAATTTCATGGCTGACTAACTTCTTTAGTGGAATCATCAACGTGTCACCTTCATTGCTGATTCCGCCTCCAATGCAAAGAATATCCGGTTGGAAAATATTAATGCAGTTTGCAATCCCACAGGCCAGATAGAAAATAAAATCATTTACAACACCTTTGGCTATTGCATCGCCTTCACGCATCGCACGAAATGCAGTTTGCCCGTCCACCTTATCAAGGCTGCCAGCAATCTCCCACAGTTTTGAAGAAGGATGCTTTGCCATTGCCTCGCGGGTAGAGAGTGCCAGACCCGATGCAGAAGCATAGGCTTCCCAGCATCCACGACGTCCACAGGTGCACTGTCGTCCATTCGCAACAATGACTGTGTGCCCCATTTCACCGCCTGCAAAATTGCTTCCGGAGAAAATCTTTCCATCAATAATAATACCGCTGCCAATTCCAGTCCCCAGAGTAATGGCAATAGCAATTTTCGCCCCACGAAGAGCTCCGGCTTTGAATTCTCCATGCGCTGCCGCGTTAGCGTCATTTTCCAAAATGACTTTCTTGCCAAGCTTATTTTCCAGGAGTTTTTGCAAAGGAAAGTTGTTTAAATGCAAATTGTTGGCAAATTCAATAATACCAGTTTTACGGTTTACTGTGCCTGGACAGCCAATACCGATATAAGGAATATCATGAAGAGACAGACCTGCTTTTTTAAGAGTTTCCATTGCAGCAGCAGCAAACTGATCCCGCATTTCTTCGTCTGAGCATGGGACGTGCGTTTTCCGGCTCGTTTTGAAAAGCAACTTGTGATCTGCAGTTACAATACCGGAAGCGATGTTAGTTCCGCCGACATCAATCCCGAGAAAATACATAAAACTGACCTCCATTGTTCCCCGTCTTCTATTATTAAAGGTAGTATACCATTGCCCTATGGAGGTGTAAATATTGAGAGTGCATCTTGCGTGAAAAGGTTAAATTTATGATATAATAAGTAAAATGTTAGAGTGTTCTCAGCAGGAATCGGGGAATGTGAATGACTTATGACCAGCTTCCGAAAAATATGAAGAATCCCATAACCAGGGTATACTGGGACATACTTGCCAAAAAGCGCGGTACTATGGCGGGAAAACGTGCCTTTGATGTTATTTGTTCCGTGCTGCTCCTGCTGCTTCTTTCACCTTTCATGCTGATCCTCGCTGCCGCCATTAAATTTGATTCACCGGGACCGGTTTTCTACCGCCAGATGCGGGTTGGAAAATATGGCCATGATTTTAAGATCTATAAATTCCGCACAATGGTACAGAATGCAGAAAAAATTGGTCCGCCTCTGACAACTGGAAAAGACCCGCGCATTACACGCATTGGTTTACTAATCCGCCGATTGCGGCTGGACGAATTTTCTCAACTTCTGAATGTCCTTAACGGCAGTATGAGCCTTGTAGGTCCACGCCCTGAAGTCCGCCGCTATGTTGAACAATATTCACCGGAATATATGGCAACTCTTTTAGTTCGACCAGGCATAACAGCACCTGCAAGCATTGCTTTTAGGGATGAGGCCAAAATTCTGAAAGCAGGCGAAAATCCGGAGAAGACTTATGTGGCGAAAATTCTTCCGCCCAAAATGGCTATGGATTTAGACTATATCAAGCATATTTCTGTTTGGAATGATGTCAGGATAATCTTCCGGACAGTCATAACTGTATTTTAAAATATTTCTCTCTTGTAGTTCATAAGTATATGTGTGTGGAACTGCGGGGGATGAAGATTGGCGAAAAAAAATTCTTGGTTGAAAATGGTATTTCCGCTTCTGACATTTACAGTGGTTTGGCTGGCAGCCTTTCTCCTGACTGATGGAAAGGCGATACCAGTGGTCCATACAGAAGAAACTGGGACGGCATCTTCAGCGTCTTCTTCGGAGAAAAAATTTATCCGCTATGTTGAATTCAATGTTCCTTATTCTGCACTGAAAAAGTCAATGAATCTTGATATTGCATCCCATAATGATGGAGGAAAACTTAGTTGGGTAGATCTGCTTGCCTGCCTTGCTTCAAAATATGGCGGAGAGTGGAACCGTTATAAGAGTACTGATATGGATGAATTTGCAAAAAGGATTCCGGCGGAAGGCGTCAATGCAGTAACAAAAAGCATGAAATACTTTTCCTATTACCAGGAGGCTTATAAGGCGGTACTAGGAGGCCTTCTTGGTAAATATCAAAAAGACGGTAAGGTTCAATATGGCCTTACGGCCTTTTCTCCAATTGCAAAAAGTTATCCCTATTCTGGCTGTGATGATTTTGGTGTGCAGCGCACTTACGGCTACACACGCCCTCACCTTGGCCACGACATGATGGCAGCGACAGGTACGCCGGTAATTGCGGTGGAATCCGGGGTTGTTGAAGCGCTTGGCTGGAACCAATACGGAGGCTGGCGCATTGGGATTCGCAGCTTTGATTCCAAGCGATACTATTACTATGCTCATCTTCGCCAGAATCGACCATATGCAGCAGATCTCTGCCTCGGCAAAACGGTACAGGCAGGTGATGTTATTGGGTATGTAGGTCGGACGGGTTATAGTACTAAAGAGAATGTTAATAATATTCGGGTGAGCCATTTACACTTTGGACTTGAGCTGGTTTTTGATGAAAGCCAGAAGGAAAGCAATAATGAAATCTGGGTAAATGTTTATCCGCTGACACAACTTTTAAGCCAGAACCGTGCAGAAGTTGTACGAAATAATAATACCAAAGAATATACTACTGTCCGGAAATTTGAGCCGGTTCAGTCTGCCCTTTCATTCAGTTGCTTTTAAGTGATAATTATGCTATAATTTAGTTATTAGTTGCCGCTGTGGTGAAATTGGCAGACACAAGGGACTTAAAATCCCTCGGTAGCAATACCGTACCAGTTCAAGTCTGGTCAGCGGCACCAAAATCGTTTTGATAGAAATGAGCAATTATTTCTATCAAAACGATTTTTTTATGAAAAGAATCCCTATCTATATTGCAGCTGAATTATCTGGATACATATGCCCTAACTGCCAACTTGTAGGCACTATTTTGGAATTATAAAAATAGGCATTGACAAATAAGGATATTTTACTATATAATAATGTAAACTTACGGTTTACTTAATTACATCCATGTGAAATTTGAGGTGCATTAAATGGGATACAACGACAGAAAGCGACAGGAGAAAGAAATCAAGCGAAAAGATATTATTGACGCTGCAGAGCGAGTCTTTTTTTTAAAAGGATTTGAAAACGCGTCGATGGATGAGGTAGCCAAGGAAGCAGAGTTCAGCAAACGGACTGTCTACATCTATTTTAACAGTAAGGAACAAATTTATTTTGAGATCATGATCAGAGGGTACCGACTGCTGATTCAAATGATCGAAAACAGCTTCAGCGCAAAACCGCCACGAAACGCCTTAGACGAATTGCACAACATTTTTTTTACCTTTTTTGAATTCAGCCGAGATTGTCCGGAATATTTTAAAGCAATCATGGAATATGAAACAAAGGATTCAGATGATCAGACTAATGTGAAAGACGAATCCAAGGCGGAATGCTATCGGTTGGGCGAAATGATTTTCGGATATCTTTTCCGCGCACTGCAAAAGGGCGTTGCACAAGGAACCCTCCGCAGCGGGATTGATACCGAACAAGCTGCATTAATTTTATGGGCATGTACAATCGGAGTTTACAACACGGGAAAGAAAAAAGGCGATTATCTAAAAAATTACCATGGTGTTGACTCCAATGAGTTCATATTGAAATCCTTTCAGTTGATTATGCAACTGATTGACAGAAATGGAGAAAATCAAGATGAAAAAGGCGCTTAAAATAGGAAGTTTTATTTTAGCAGGCATTGCTGTGCTATGTCTCATCTTAGTAGCCATACTTTACTGTATTAGTGGAGGATTTATGAAACAAACGTATATGGAACCTTGGTCAAAAAATTATGCTGAAAAGTATTCCGATCCAAGAATACGCCTTGCGGCCTCCGGTTTGCTTGCAGCGAGCAATCATAATATGCAGCCATGGAAGATAAGCCTCGATGAATCTGACCCTATGGTATTTTATCTTTATGCCGACAGCTCGCGCACAACCAAAGAAGTCGATCCATACGCCCGGCAGATGATGATTTCACAGGGAACTTTTCTCGAATATGTCGCCGTAACGGGTGAAGAAGAAGGCTATCACGCGAATATTGCCCTTTTCCCCGACGGCACATATGACGAATCCCATCTTACAGAAAGCATGGATTCAAAGCCAGTTGCAAAGATCACGCTTACAAAGACGCAGCCCGAAAGCAGTACGCTTTATGATACCCTGTTTCTGCCGGATACTAACAGAGAAGCCTATCAGCCGGAAAAACTAGCTGACTCGCAGGTCTCGGCTCTCAAATCACTTTCCTCTAGGAGTAACGTTTCCATCAAGCTGTATCAAGATCAGGAAAATCTCAGCGATATCGGCAATTTTGCTTTGCAAAGCGCAACGATTGAGGCAGGTGTCACTCGCGTGATGGACGAATCAAATGCCATTTTCCGGGCGAACGAATATCAGAAAAATGAATACCGCTACGGCTATTCAGTGGAAGGACAAGGCACTTCCGGCTTTATGAAAAATATTTTGCAGGGACTGGTTACGATCTTTCCATCCATGAACACTGGAAAATCCGCATCCCAAAATTTTATTAATTCCACCAAAACATCCGTCGAACATACTCCGGCATACGCTATGATCATAACCACTGGGAATAGTCGCCTCGAGCAAGTTGAAACCGGAATGATTTACAGCAAATTGGTGCTGACTGGACACACGCTTGGCTTAGCGATACAGCCTCTGAGCCAGGTACTGGAGGAGTATCCTGAAATGGAATCTCCTTATACCGAATTTAAAGAGTCCTATGCGCCGGATGGCGGTACCGTACAGATGCTCTTTCGCGTTGGTGTTGCTACAAAAAGTGTTCCACTGAGTATGCGGCGTGACGTGCAAAGCCTTATAAAATCCGATTAATATAGAATCAACCTGTATAAAATTTACGCTCCTCACAAATGTGGGGAGCCATTTTTATGTCCATATCGGAGATGATTGTAAATGTGAATCATACAAGCCTTAATCAGTCCCTATTAAGTTTGACATCATGAGAAAAAAGTGCTAAATTTACTAAATGATAATGAATTGCATTTGCATATACATTGACCGATAAAAATCTGATACTAAACTTGGAGGAACACATGAATACAAAAATCGGCATTATATCCGGATTTCTCGGAGCCGGCAAGACAACTCTAATACAAAAGCTATTAAAAGGAACTCTGTCAAATAAAAAGTCGTACTCATTGAAAATGAATTTGGCGAAGTCCGTATCGATGGCAAAATTTTGAAACAGACCGGGGTTCAGATTCGGGAAATTAATTCAGGCTGTATCTGCTGTACCCTTGCAGGAGATTTTAGTAATGCACTACAAGAAGTGATTCACAAATATAATCCAGATCAAATTTTAATCGAGCCTTCCGGCGTAGGAAAGCTTTCGGAAATTCTTCTCCCCTGTGGGGAAAAAGCCGAGGTCAACTTTTGCATTACGGTTGTAAATGCGCTGAAATACAAAATGTATGCGAAAAACTTTTCTGAATTCTTTTTTGACCAGATCCAAAACGCAAATACGATTTTTTTGAGCCGGACACAAAAGACTAAACCTAGTCAGCTACAGGATACAGTAAAAAGCGTTCGGCAGCATAACCCGAAAGCTGTTATCCTCACAACACCTTGGGAGCAAATGTCAGCTGATAGAATGATGGAGATTGCTAAAAATGGTATTCCTCTCTTGATTAAAAAAGAAGAACTGCATAAGCATCACCATGCTGATGATATTTTTGAAGTTTGGAGTGTGGAAACGCCAAATCTTTTTTCTCCTGACCATCTGGAATCCGCGCTGAAATCATTGACTAAATATAGAAATATTCTTCGCGCAAAAGGGTTGGTTGCTTTAAACAACGGTAGCTGGTGTCAATTCGACTATGTTCCTGACGAAAAGAATATTCAAAAAGCAGAACCGGACTTTACAGGACGAATCTGCGTCATCGGAGAAAATTTAGATAAACCCGAACTCGCCGCATTATTTCAGGTATGATTTATGACAAAAATTGAAGTATTCTGTGGATTCTTAGAAAGTGGAAAAACAACACAGATTCAGTGTATTTTAGAGCAAAAGTATATTGAAAATTATGAAAAGATTCTGGTCTTGCAATGTGAGGACGGAGAAGTTGAATTGCGTCCGTCAACTATGAGAAATAAAAGCGTTTCATTGAAGCAAATCGACCAAAAGAAAAAAATATGCTCTGAACTTTTTCATAAAATCAAATTGGAACTAAACCCAAATCTGATACTCATTGAATATAACGGAACCTGGCCAATCGAGAGACTGCTTTCCATATCAATGCCAAAGAACTGCAAAATTGACCGGATCTTCTTTTGCGCCGACGCTTCTACCTTTGACTTTTACATCAAGAATACCGGTGGACTGATGGCAAATCAACTCAACAATGCCGACGCAGTGCTCTTTAACCGCATTTCAGGGAATACAAAGCTATTAAAAAGTACAATCCGAAATTTGAATCGTTCCGCTTTCGTCTCTTTTGACAAAGAAACGGAGGAGTCTTTTTTCACAGGACTTTTTGACCCGGAAATATCCAAAAAGAATAGATCCCAGCAAAAAAGTTATCAGCTGATTTTTTTTGCTTTGCTTGTTTGTACTTGTATCCTGTTAGCAATCATTTTTCATTTATCGCAGTCTTATAAATTAATTCAAAGCATTAACATGATTTTTATCGGTATCCTGATGCAGGCTGTTCCATTTCTGTTGATCGGAGCTTTTGTTTCCGCTTTACTGCAGGTGTTTCTCCCCGATGAAACGCTGATCAAACTGTTTACTGCACATAAATGGCTTGGATTTCCGATTGCGATGATTCTCGGATTTTTCCTTCCGGTTTGCGACTGCGGTATTGTACCGATCGCGTCGAGGCTAACGCAAAAGGGCGTCCCTTTAGAGGAAGCGATGGTCTTTATGCTTGCAGCACCGGCAGTCAACCCCATTACCATTTTATCTACTCTATATGCCTTTCCAGGCCAACCACAATACGCATTCTATCGGATCGGTTTTGGCCTTCTCATTTTCCTGATCGCTGGTTTGACTTTAAGGCTAACCCACCAAGAAGCCCCGCTTGTCCTCTCCGGTGGATCTGTCACGACCTGTTCCTGCGGGACAATTGGCTGTCCTCCCCCACATTCCGGAAAGTTGGGGAAAATAGAATCTGTTTTCATGATTGCAGGACAGGAATTTCTTAGCATGGGCCGCTATATTATTGTCGGTTCCTTTTTATGTACCGTTCTTCAGCAAGTGATACCTGCATTTCTGTTTCAGAGTACGGGGACGGTTATAGCTATGATTGTCCCAATTCTCCTGATGTTATTGGCAGCATTTTTTATGTCGGCCTGCTCTACTTCGAACGCATTCATCGGAAGAAGCTTTTTAAATATATTTCCGCCGGCTGCCGTAATCGCTTTCATTGTTATGGGTCCTATGCTGGATTTATCCAATTTGTTTCTGTTGGGCGCCAACTTTAAAAAAGAATTTGTAGTTCGTCTTGCAGGAATTCTTTTTGTCATTGGTCTTTTCGTTTTTCTGCTGCTTTCCTTACTGCTGAAAGGAAGGGCATTATGAAACAAAGAATAAACTTAGAAACACTTTTGGAATCAATCATTTGCTTTTTGTTGTCCACCTTACTTTTTTACGCGTTAATTTCGGACAAAGTCGCCAATTATGTACACCCTCGTATTAACGGCTATCTCTGGTTCACCGCAATCGCTTTACTGATTATTTCGAGCATGTTTTTGCCTGCCGTGTTTACCCCAAAGCATAACGCCAAGCCCGGAAAATATTTTTTATATTTGGTCCCTATTATACTTGTCATTTTGATCCCGGCGGGAACCGTGCAAAACAAAGCGATCTCATTTGGCAGCACCTCCACTGTAGGAACGACAACAATTTCTGCTGGAAGCTTACCGCAGAATAACGGAACTATTATTCAAGGCAGCACCTCTTCAAAGAATATTGGAAAAGCTGCAACTTTCTCTGCCCTTTTCCTTCCAAAAGAAGACAGCAACGGGATCATCACAATTCAGGATGAACAATTTGCAAATTGGTATCAGGATATTAATCAAAACATGAATCTATACGATGGAAAGACACTAAAATTTAAGGGACAAGTTTTTCGAATGAAAGACTTTGCAAAAAATGAAATGGTTCCTGTACGATATGCCATGGTCTGCTGCACCGCCGATTTGCAGCCTTGCGGAATTCTATGCAGAGGTGATACGGTAACGCAGTATCAAGATAATGAATGGGTATGGGTCACAGGAAAAATTAAAATTGAACAATATAAAAATCAGACAATGCCGATATGCTACGTTACAAAAATAGAAAAAGCAGAAAAAGCCAACGACGACTATATTTATTTTACTTATTATTGATCTTTCATCATAAAATAAAAAAGCGCCGAAAGCGATGGCTTCCGGTGCTTTTTTTAAGCGATTAATTATAAATTGGTTTGTTTTTACTAGGACAGGCTATCATAAATTTCACTCAAATTTGATTTCATACGGTCCAGATAAGTCTTGTCATCCTCATTGCTTTCAATGGTATAGATTTGTTCAACCTTTGCGCCAACTTGATCAGCAAGTGTCTGAGAAACAGCAGGACTGACCATATCTTCAACAAAAATTGTTTTTACGTTATTCTTTTTGCAGTAGTCCACAAGTCCCGCCAACTTCTGCGCACTTGGTTCTCCCTCTGCAAATACATCTTCCACACTGTTTTGCTCTAGCCCAAAGTCTCTGCACAAATAAGCAAAAGCGGCATGACCAGTCACAAAGCTCTTGTTCTGGGCAGCTTGAAATTTAGTATTGTATTCTGAATACAGGCTTTCCAACTGCGAAACAAAATCGTCACAGTTTTGTTTAAAATAATCAGCAGATGCGGGATCTGCCTTTATTAATCCGTCCCGAATATTTTCGGCTTCTGTTTCAGCGCCCTTCAAACTGATCCAAATATGAGGATCATATTGTCCATGCTCTTTGATCTCATCGGCATCTGTATTTTGAATCGGTGTCGCGCCCTTGGAAGCTTCAACTGCAACTAAATTTTTATTGTTGGCCGCTTTAACTGCCTGATCCGCCCAGGATTCCATGCCAAATCCACTATATACAAAGACTTGTGCAGAACTTAATCCGGTAAGATCCTGTGCTTTCGGCTCAAAATCGTGCGGTTCCGTACCATCCGGAATAATCGTTGAAACTTCCACCCTGTCTTTGCCGACAGCTTCTGTGAATTCTTTCATTGCGTCAAACGTTACAGATACTTTAACTTTTTCACTTCCCGCTGTGCTTGTCTGACTGGCAATACTACTGCTAGTACTGCTCCCAGCGGTACTATTATTCGTACTGCCACAGGCCGAAAGAGCCGGAACGACAAGCAAACTTAATAATAAGGCAACTATTTTTTTAGACATTTTGCTTTGACCCCCAAATTTTTACTTGCAAATGACTGTCATTTGCATATATAATAGTCTTAACACAATGTATTTGTCAAGAGAAAATGATATAAAATTTAAAGGTGGGTGTTTTTTACGATTCAAACGAACAAATTATATTTTTCCTATACCGGTTTGCCTCCGTACTTATTAAACGGAATTGACCTGGAAATAAAAGATGGTGACTATGTCTCAATATTAGGGGAAAATGGCTGCGGAAAAAGTACCCTTATGAAATTGATTTTAGGATTTTTAAAGCCAACCAAAGGGACAATTGTTACGCAAGCAAAACGGATTGGATATGTTCCTCAAAAAAACGATTTCTCAAATTCCAGTTTTCCTATCACCGTTTATGAAATGCTGAATGCTTATCGAAAGCTTTTAAAAATCAAAAATAAAGAAGTAATTTATGACGTCTTACAAAAAGTCGGTATGAGCTCCTTTACGGATCCTTTAATGGGAACCCTCTCGGGAGGACAAAGCCAGAAAATATTCATTGCACGAGCGCTAATGGGAAACCCTGACCTGCTTATTTTAGATGAACCATCTACAGGTGTGGATATCGGCAGTCAGAAGGAGATCTATCATTTTCTTACCAGCATCAATAAAAAAAGCGGCATCACGATTGTTTCTGTAGAACACAATCTTGATGCTGCTATTTCAAACTCTACACTTATTTATCATCTGAGTAGTGGGAAAGGCCACCTTTGCACTCCGGAAAAATATACTGCTGAATTTTTAAAGAATGAACAATTAGGAAGGATTCGTTAGAATGTTAAATTATAGTTTCATGCAAAATGCTCTGTTTGTATCTGTTTTCATTTCCATACTTTGTCCATGTATCGGAATTTTTTTAGTGCTCCGGCGATATTCCATGATAGGAGATACTTTATCACACGCATCCCTTGCCGGTATTACAATTGGATTATTGTGTAATCAAAGTCCGATTCTTGGCGCTTTTGTTTTTACTTCGATCTGCGGCGCTTTAATCGAATTCCTACGGACTTATTTTAAAAAATATACCGATCTGATTTTAACAATCG
Source organism: Ruminococcaceae bacterium UBA5450 (assembly GCA_002424295.1). Lineage (GTDB taxonomy): Bacteria > Bacillota > Clostridia > Oscillospirales > Acutalibacteraceae > Caproicibacterium. The sequence continues at coordinate 33,997 of DIQY01000039.1, forward strand.
TACTTTCGCTCAGCGTCGGCATTGCCATTACAATTATCAGTTCTGGAAAGCTTCATGCCAATGCAGACTCTTTTTTATTCGGAAGCGTTTTAACTGTCACAGAATTTGATATGGTCACCGTATTCATCCTTAGCATGATTTCGGTTTGTATTCTCATTTTTCTATACAACCAAATGCTCTATATTGCTTATGACGAAGAAGCCGCAAAAATAGCGGGCGTAAAAGTAAAATTGATTAATTATGTGTTTTCAATCCTTGTTGCATCAGCAATTTCAGTTTCGATCCGCATTGTTGGCGTCCTGGTACTAAGTTCTATGATTGCTCTTCCGGTCGCTACTGCGCTGCAACTTGGGAAAGGATTTAAATTAACGCTTGTTTTTTCCATCGTATTCAGTATTGTAGACATTTTATCCGGACTGTTTATTTCATATTATTTAAACGTAGCGCCCGGTGGATTTACCGCCTTAGTCTCCGTCGCCGTCCTCGTGATTGTCATTTTAGTTCGAAGAATCGCATTTCAAATAAAAATGAAGGCAGTATAAAAGCGGTCACATTTTCTTCTCTCTGCTTTGACACAAAGGAACAATCTATTCCTTTTCTTCTCTTTTTCTAATACAGTCCTGACAGTATCCATAAATCTCAATATGGTGACTTTTGACATCGAATCCATATTTAGATTTCATGATCTGATCGAATTGACCATAAGGGCAGTCATCAATCGGAATAATTTTATTACAACCAAGGCAAATCGCATGATGTGTATGCTCAGACTTCATATATTCATATCTAGCCACACCGTCATCTGTTAAATTCACTTTTGACAGAATCCCTTTTTCTGTCAATGTTTCACAAGTCCGATAAACAGTAGATAAACTTAGTTTCATATGATTTTGATATAAAGTAGAAAAAATTTCGTCGACCGTTTTGGGGGATGAATCTTTCAGGACTTCAAGAACTAAAATTCTTGTCTTCGTTCTTTTTAAATTTCTATTTGTCAATAAATTTTCAAATTCATTTTGATCTGGCAAATTTTTCACCTCTTATACAATCCCAAATATTGGATCAAATATCATCACTTTTGATATTTATAACTTTATTATTTATTATGTCATTTTCATCACTCTTCGTCAATACATTCTTATCTGATCATTTTTAATCGTATTATAAAAAGGCTGCCGAATAACGGGCAGCCTTAATTGATTGTTTTAAGAAAATTTTATTCAAATGTTGTAAAATGCCGCTATAACAGGAAATTCAGCTATCACTTTATCCTTTAAAATTTTGCAGCTTGGCGGATTCGGAATCCGCAGCAAGTATTTGCAAGTATTCGTCGGACTAAAAAATAAAGCATTCCCATAATTACTTATTGCTTTTCTATGGTTCTCGCTGTCAATATACTTGACGCAAATTTCATATCCGACTGCAAGCAGTGTAAGATGATTCCATTCAAACTGCTGCACACCATCATAGTAAACGCGTAATTCAACATTTCGTACATCGGTTATTTGAAAAGTTTTATAGACATGTTGGCAAATATTATGATATTTACGTTGTACTGTGATTTTGCAGGGATTACTGATCGAATTGACATCCTTTCCGTGATACAGCCCCTTAACATGAGCCATATTGATAAATTCTCGCATGTTGACACCTACCTCACGATCGGTGGATTACTTGCCCTTTACAAATTCACCGTTACACTAAATTGTATTTTGTAAATTTGTTCAGGGTCAAGATTTCCAATATTAATGCTGTTTGCAGGGTTTTCATCACTCAAAGTTTTTGTATCATTTTTTAAAGTTGAGTTTGGTTTATAATTCATCCCATCTGGGAACGGATTTACAACAACAATGTCATTGACTGTAACGTTTCCTGTGTTTTTAATGGTTAATTCAAATACGATCTCTTCATTGTTTTCTGTTACAAATGCTTTATCTGCTGTCTCAGTTATTTGAAGATCTGCTTTCGCAATATTGGTCACAACCATGCTTGGTTCTGTTTTGCCGGTATATTCGCTGCCTGTCTGATCTTTAAACTTAATTTCAGCAATCGATTCGTTCATAATATCACCGGTTTCTCCCTCATTAACTATTACTTCATATTGCAGTACAGCTGACATCCCTTTGGGAACACTTCCAACGGAAGTTTCATTTGGGCTTGTGACAGAAATTCCAGTTCCCAACGTTTCATCAAGCTGAGGAATGGGGATAATAGAATCTTTTACCAAGGTCGTCTTTGAGCACAATTCGCTTATAATCTTAACGTCATATAGATCAACAGAAGAATCATTCTGCAAGGTTACGGTATATTTTATTCTTTCCCCGTCATTGTCAAATTCCTTGTCCGCGGATTCTTTTACAATGGCTTTCACTACATCAGTAATAATAACGTTACTAATGGCCCTAATCGATTGAGGATTCTCCCCCTCTTTTGCAGTTACCGATCCAGTTGCCGTTGCACCAACTTTAAATGGGGAAGGATTCGTGTTTGGATCTGCTTGTTTTTCTGACATATAAAGGCCTCCTTTTAAATTTCAACAAAATATCACTGAAGGCACGCATCATGAATATCATGATTTATACGTAACTCAATTAATATTTCTCATGAAATTCAATTACAAAATTAATTGATCTTCTTTAATAATATATGTTTTGTGATTCAAAAAGTTATAGGGTAAATCTTAATATTGGCCGCCTCTGCGATTGACTGATGACACAAACTCATAGCTAATTAGAAAAAAGAATTAAAAAAGGGTTTCTTCCGGCGAAATCCTTGTAATTCCACAACGGAAGAAAACCCAAATGGATATTTATTAACTAACAAATCGGTCGAAAAACTAACCACCACAGCAGGCACTGCCGCCGGAACCATTTGAGCAAGGCCCGATTTGATGTCCCTGATCGAACAAGTCGCAAACAGTGGTATTGTCGGAGATTGGCTTCACTGCCAGAATGATAAGATCTTCAAATTTCCATAACTTATCAAACACCTGATAATCAATTCTCAAAACGCAATTGTTTCCATCCTGTACTACACTCGTACCAACGATTTTAATTGCTTTGCAGGACCCATCGATATTTTTCAGTTCCTGTCTAAAGTCACGGACGCTCGAGAAAGGTTGGAAACTTGGGAAACGTCTAAAATCGCTCCATAATAGATCAAACGACTCTTTTGGTGTCATTACTACAAAGGTATTCACTCCGTATTTCAACACCACTTCAAACTCAACCGTATTTGTAATGCGGTCGCAGCCGGTAGATGGACTCAAACGTTCGTCGGCACACAAAACGCGGATACTGGAAATAGAAGGAACTCCATCGGGGAGCATTCCTCCACGACAGCCTGCACTCCCATCGGGGTTGCAAGGAACCGTTTGGTAAATAGTTCTATTTGCCACACCGAAATCTCTAACATCTTTTGTGCAGATGTCATGCACCAATTCTGGGAATTGCTGCAAAGACGTTTTTGCCGCCTCATTTTTTGCAAATTCAACGCTGCTTTTGAACTCTTCATACCAATCCGTTTTAGTATCTGGGTTTTGTGTGCCGTCTTTAGAATCTATATCGAAATTGGAGTCACCGATTTTCACGCAGTCCATAATAAATCTCCTTTTAATAAATTTGGATGAAGTCTATTGATAAACTCTATCCTTTAGGATATTTTATGAAGCTTTTTACACAGTTGTTACACACTATGACAAATATCCTCTTAATTCTATAATTAGATTTCAATATTGCAATAACTGTTGTCTGCGTGAGAGATCAATTAGGGAGATTATCTTTTTTAAAATTATGGTCAGACGTTGTGGTCATCCAAACTCTTCTTATATAATCCAATAACATGAAAAGGGACTCAAAACGCTAATTAGCGTTTTGAGTCCCTTTTTCAAATACTTATTCGATATTTTTACCAAGTTGATAAGCTTTTTCTAAAGCTTTATTTTCAATAATATCCCCACGGTTTTTCACACCTGGTACTGTAATCATACCGCCATCTTTTAGATGAAAATAATGCAGCACCGATCGGTACATAACCTTAATGGAATCAAAAACGATTGTATCCGTATCCGCAGCAACTGCAAGAAGAAAAAGCTTTTTTACTTTAAACTTATCTCGAATCGGATTATGCAGCCGGTCAATGATACATTTCAACTGGGAACTTACATTATAAAAATAAACGGGAGTGGCAATCACAATCGCATCGGCGTCTTTGAGTTGCGAGTAAATTTGCTCCATATCATCTTTCTGGACGCAGCGGTGCTTTTCATCAGAATAGCAGGCATTACAGCCTATACAACCATTCACTTTTACATTTGCAGCAAAAATCATGGTCACCTCATGATGCTCCTGCGCCCCTTTGACAAAAGCATTTGCCAAAAGCTCAGTATTGCCGCCTTTTCGGGCACTTCCTATCAGCACAACTATCTTTTTCATAACATTCCCCTCCAATTGATCACGAATAATCTTTTTCCTCAAAAAGTTTCTGCGCAATTCTACACCCGGTAGGAGTCCCAGCAAGGCCTCCTTTTCCGGTTTCCTTTAAATCCGGATTCATCTCTTCTCCCACTTCATTCATCGCATCAATCACTTCATCCGGCGGTATTCTGCTCTGAATATTGGAAAGTGCCAAATTGGCGCAGCTCAACGCATTCATGGCTCCGATCACGTTACGGTTCACGCACGGAACTTCAACCAAGCCTGCCACCGGATCACAAACAAGCCCCATCAAATTTGAAAGTGCAACTGCGCAGGCATTTGCACACATCTCATTGGTACCTCCCTTTAGGCTCACCAAAGCTACTGCTCCCATTGCCGAAGCTGTTCCAATTTCCGCTTGACAACCCCCGTAAGCTCCGGCAATCGAAGCGCGCTGAGCAATTACCTGTCCAAACCCTGCCGCTACAAAAAGCGCCTTGACAAAAGAATCGTCAGGAAAAAGGTCTCTGTGTTTAAGCGGCAGCAGGATTGCCGGCAGAACCCCACAGGAACCCGCCGTCGGCGTTGCAACAATCCGTTTCATACAGGCATTGCACTCGCTAACCTTAAGTGCTTCCGTAATGATCTCGTTTAAAAACGAGTCTCCAAAAAGCAGGCCTTTTTGTGATGCATAAAAAACTTTTGCCCCATCTCCGCCTGTAAGTCCGCTGTTAGAACGATCCTCTGCTTTATAATTTTTGCTTGATTCCTGCATTGCTGTCCACATTAGCTGCATACGGGTAAAAAAGTTTTCTTCTGTACCGCCCTGCTCGGCCAAATTGTCCTGCAAAATTGTTTTCCATAAAGGCAGTTGATTCTTATCTGATTCGGAAAGCATTTGTGAAATCGAAGAAAAAGACATTTTTATATCCCCCTATTCCTCAATATTTAAATAGGTCACTTTAATGATTCCATCTAATTTTGTCAGCCATGTGACAACATCTTCCGGAATCTTTTGGTCACACTCAATCACCATGACCGCATATCCGCCTAAAACATTTCGATAAAGCTGCATACGGGCAATATTAACGTTTCTCTGTGAAAGCACTGTTGTCACTTGCGCCACATGTCCAGGACGATCCAGGTTATGGACAATCAGCGTATGGTAATCTCCGAAAAAGTTTGTTTCGATTCCATCAAGTTTACAAACTTGTATTTGGCCTCCGCCTATAGAACTCGCTTCAATCTCCAAAGTCTTTCCCGTAACGCCTTCCAGACGAAGGACCGCCGTATTTGGATGTGCTCCCTTAAGATGAATGGTTCCAAATGAAAAATGGAGCCCCTCTTTTTCTGCCAATGAAAAGCTCATCGGAATATTGGAATCATCCGGCTTTAGTCCCAAAAGTCCGGCAATCAAAGCTCGGTCTGTTCCGTGTCCCTTTCCAGTATCCGCAAAGGAACCATGAAGCAAGATCTGCGCATTTTTTGGTGCTTCTCCCAAAAGTTTTCTGGAAATCAATCCAATCCGTACTGCTCCAGCTGTATGAGAACTGGAGGGACCAATCATAATTGGACCGATAATATCGAAAATATTCAAAAAATTTCCCCCTTACTGATTCCTCTGTTGTTCGTTATTATAACCCCAAAACATAGGATCTGCAATTTTTGAAAAACTATTTTCATCAAGATAAAAGAATGTTATACTGTTGTCAAACGAACTCTGCATTTTAGGAGGGATTTCTTTGTATTATCTTGGCATTGACCTTGGAGGCACCCATATGGCTGCAGGGGTCATCAACGATTCCTATGAGATCATCGCTCGGGCAAAACAAAACACCATTGTTCCTTGCTCCCATGAAGAAATGACTGAACAGCTTAGCCGAGTAGCACTCGACGCTCTGAAAAATGCTGGAATCTCTGTAAACGATCTTCCTTGGATCGGTGTTGGTACCCCGGGAAGCGTAAATCGAAGCACCGGCACTGTTGGATTTGCTGGAAATTTGTATCTAAAGAACTATGAACTTGCAAAACGGCTGTCCGAACGGATGAAGTGCAGGGTAATCGTAGAAAACGATGCCAATGCTGCGGCTTACGGCGAATATATGGCTGGTGCAATGAAAGGTGCAAAAAGTGCACTTGCCATTACACTGGGAACTGGAATTGGAAGCGGAATTATTTTAGATGGAAAAATTTATGGCGGCTGCAACTTTGCTGCCGGAGAAATGGGACATATTGTCATCGAATATAACGGTCGCCTCTGCACCTGCGGCAGAAGGGGCTGCTGGGAAACTTATGCTTCCGCTACAGGTCTAATTACAACGACTCGCCTTTTTATGGAAAAAGATTCAAATAAGGAATCTCCCATCTGGCGCCTGATCAATGGAGACCTCAAAAAGATTAATGGACGAACTGCCTTTGATGCTATGCGGGCAGGTGATCCTCTCGGCAAAGAAATTGTCGACACTTATATTGGCCATTTAGGCTGTGGAATTGTAAATTGCATCAATACCTTTCAACCGGATATTCTCTGTATCGGAGGCGGAATCTGCAATGAGGGAGAAACGCTGCTGAAACCGCTTCGTGCTTATGTTGAAAAAGAAGTCTTTTCGGTTCCGGACGGAAAAGCCACTGAACTAAAGGTTGCACAGCTTGGAAATGATGCCGGAATTATCGGCGCTGCTTTATTAGGAAAATAAAAGGAGAAAATTCGTTATGAGTCTTACAGAAAAGAAATTTGGCACGCTTTCAGATGGAACTGATATTTCTTCCTATACACTCAAAAATACGAGCGGTGCCTCTGTTACGCTGCTCTCCTTCGGCGCACGCGTGCAATCAATTCAGATGCCTGATAAACACGGAAATTTTGATGAAATGATCGTGGGCCATAATGAGCTTACCCCTTATACCCATCACGAAAACTACCAAGGGGCAATGATTGGCAGATGGGCTAATCGAATCAAAGATGGCCAGTTCGTAATAAACGGAAAACAATATCAGGTCACACAAAATGAAGGGGAAAATCATCTGCACGGCGGGAATATTGGATTCAGTCATCAGGTATGGAGGCTAAAATGCAGCGATTATCATGATGATTCCCCCTCTCTCACCTTTCGCTATTGCAGCCCCGACGGAGAAGAAGGATTTCCCGGGAAATGTGATGTTTCTATCTGCTATACGCTTTCAGCCGACAATGCGCTGATAATGGAGTATCATGCAAAAACGACCGCACCTACCTATTTAAACTTAACAAATCATTGCTATTTTCATCTCGGTGGACCGCAGCACGATGTGCTTTCTACCATTTTACAGATAGAAGCCGATGAAGTTGCCGAAGTTACCTCTAATTTAATTCCAACCGGAAAACTTCTCTCAGTAGAAGT
>DIQY01000039.1:41998-42235 GCA_002424295.1 Ruminococcaceae bacterium UBA5450
CGGTCAGGATATTCGTTCCGGAGAACCCCTAATCCGACAATCAGGCGGCTATGACCATGCTTACAAATTAAGAGGGAGCGGTATGAGACGGGTCGCCAGCGCCTTTGACCAGAAAAGTGGAAGACATCTGCGGGTCTTTACCGACAGGCCATCCATGCAGCTTTATACTGCAAACAGTTTTGACATAGAAGAGTCCGATCATGGCCAAATCCCTTTAAAACCGCACCATGCGTTCTG
>DIQY01000039.1:42417-42563 GCA_002424295.1 Ruminococcaceae bacterium UBA5450
TTAGAAACGCAGGAATTTCCAGACGCAATGAATCATCCGGAATTTTGCTGTTCCCCTCTCCTGCCAAATGAAAAATTTCATACAACAACCATTTATAAATTTGAACTCTAAAGTTAAAAAGCGCAGCCCTTTTAATAAAAAGGGCT
>DIQY01000039.1:42785-43048 GCA_002424295.1 Ruminococcaceae bacterium UBA5450
CGCTTTTTTATAGTCTACGAATAAATGATCCAAACTACAACCGGGGCAATATAAAGTAAACATACAACACCAATACACAGGATTGCAAAAATCCATTGGGCCGGCCGATAAAGCAATTTTAGCCGTAAAAGCATCTTTTTCTTATGCAAATACAGCAAAGGTATCAAATAGAAAAGCCCCAAAATCGAAACGATAACTCCGGGACGAAAGCCTGACGGCCAATAAGTAACAGTTACCTGATTTTCTCCAGCAGTAACCGGAAT
>DIQY01000039.1:43258-43577 GCA_002424295.1 Ruminococcaceae bacterium UBA5450
TCCAAAAGCAGAATCAATATTGACGGAACTTCCATTCACTTCCGCTGCAAATCCGTTTCCTCCTCGAATCGGAAGAAACAAATAGCCATCTTGTTCTGTATAAACAGTTCCGGATAATCCATTTTTAGACTCTTTAAGATTTACGTCTTGACAATTTTCACAGCTTTGTATCGAATTCTGTAATTTTTCGCAGCTCATCCCGTAAACGCCAAACGAAGTACAATCCAATGAACGGAGCAAACTGACCTTCACTTCAACGGTCTCATCTGTAAAGGTTCCCAGATTCAGAATCCCATTTTCTGTAGAAGTGGGATAAAGA
>DIQY01000039.1:43762-44022 GCA_002424295.1 Ruminococcaceae bacterium UBA5450
TAGAAGTGGGATAAAGAGAACGAACGATCTTCCCATTTACCGTAATCGCGCAGCCTCCATTTACCGGTTCCGTCAAGGCATTTGTGGCTTCTTGAAAGCAGTCAAAATAAAGTGTTTGCGTCCCTTTTACCGAAATTTGGTATTGTAAATATGCTGCACCATCATCTAAAGCGATCTTCTCTCCCGTATCTGAATCAGATATCTCAACATTTTCTGTAAAGTCCGGCTGATATTGAGTAAACAAATCTTCTTTTGTTCCA
>DIQY01000039.1:44199-44330 GCA_002424295.1 Ruminococcaceae bacterium UBA5450
TTTTGTTCCAAAAGCAGTATGATACAGGTCATTCTGAATCTCAAATCGATTTCGATCCGACGAAGGCTCTCCCAAATTTGAAATCACTGTTCCAAACGGCATCGTAAAATTTTCTTTTACAATCTGATAAT
>DIQY01000039.1:44525-44797 GCA_002424295.1 Ruminococcaceae bacterium UBA5450
AATTTTCTTTTACAATCTGATAATCTTCGTTGGAATAAATTTTTTCTCTCCCGTCCGTGGAAGCAAAAGCAGATAGGACACTGTAACGGTTTCCAAACAGCGCATCGGAAAGGGCTGTCCCTCCGTTAGAGTTTACTTCCATCCAATATCCACTGTAACCCATCTCACGAATTGCTTTCAAATAAGTGCCATCCGTGAGAGAAGTATAATGGGAAAGCGACGGATACCCTATCCCACCGATAAGATTTACGTCAAAATATTTCTTATCCATC
>DIQY01000039.1:44969-45156 GCA_002424295.1 Ruminococcaceae bacterium UBA5450
GTCAAAATATTTCTTATCCATCTTCAGACGATATAAACTGCTGTCGTCAATCTTTCCTTCCAGATTTGTGACCGTTTGCTTTGTTGTTCCATCATGCCCAGCGGAAGCGATAAAAACTTCTGCATAGAAAAAGGTTTCAGTCAAAGTAATCAAACACAAAATAACGCAGAAAAAGCGCTTACTCACC
>DIQY01000018.1:0-1123 GCA_002424295.1 Ruminococcaceae bacterium UBA5450
AAATCCTGTCACTCCGACCATAAAGAACCCGCATCAGATAGCTATTTATTGGCTTTTTGGTGCGGGTTCTTTATGGTTTTTTATGCTTATTATGCTTATATTAACGAAGACATATGATAAAATTTGAAAACATGCAAGTCAAGATGCAAGTCGAAAATTAGATGACTTCTGCTATTATTTTTACATTTCCTTAATAGATAGACCTTCTTTTGTTGGGCTGTTACAATAAAAATATGTATTTTCTATTTTATATGGAAGAAGTGGAGGTCATGTTCCAAACTGTTCCCGGAGTGACAATTTCTTTCCCTGATAAGATTTTGGAAGAATATCAAACATTTAAGGGAGAATCCATTTTCGCTAATGTTAGCTATGAAAAACTATCAGCTTTAGTCACTGATTTTTATAAAGCACTTTCTGAACCGTTGTTTTTCGTGATGCAATTGCCACTGTCAATTTATGAAGAAAACAAAATGGGATTTAGAAAAATTGTTCACCAAGAAGTACTGTATCTTGATGGGCAAACGCAAAGTCAAATCGATACAATAATGTCTTCATACGGGCAACTGTTATTAAGTGACGGATTATCTCAATTTGCTATTGCATCTCACGAAAGTCATGAAGAAATTTTTATTCAGAAATACAAAGTGGTTTCTATTTATTCGAAAAGGCCGGAAAAATATGTCGCTTTTTTAACGAAATATGGTTTACACAGAACTGATCATTTAATAACTGCTTGGAATACTTTTTCGCGGGACTATCCCGGTGAATTCCGCAGAATCTGTATGGAAGGCATTGACGCGTATACATGTGGCAGATATATTAAAAAAGCAAGGAATGTATCGTGCAAAGATAATCGAAAACGATTGATATTGTTTATTTTTCCCAGATTCTAAATCATACTTTCATCATGGTCAGAGTCGTCAAACTAGACGGCTCTGTTTTTTTATGCTTTTTCGATTGATTCACTATACTGCTGTGAGTAAATGCTGGAAGAGTACTTTTTAAGAATAAAAATAAAATGTTTAGGCAAATAGGAAAGGACACGAATTAAAGAATGATTTTTGTGGTTTGTTTTTTAACTGAAAATATACACAAAAACAAGCCATAAAAATTAAAATTTTAT
>DIQY01000018.1:1300-1422 GCA_002424295.1 Ruminococcaceae bacterium UBA5450
CCATAAAAATTAAAATTTTATACAAATATCTCATAGCACTATTGACTTTTGATAAACGAATAGATACACTGAATCACATAGCGAACAACTCATCAAATGAACAAATGAAGGGAGAACAAATG
>DIQY01000018.1:1591-16517 GCA_002424295.1 Ruminococcaceae bacterium UBA5450
AAGGGAGAACAAATGCATGAAAATTACTAAGGTGGAAGTATTTCGCCTTCCTACTGCGAACAGCAAAATGAATAGTCCGATTGGTTGCCGCATTCACACCGATGCAGGAATCTGTGGTGATGGCGAAGCCGGCATGGCTTATGGTGTAGGTGGTTCCGCAGCCTTTGGAATGGTGTGTGACCTAGCGGAACTTGTTATTGGCATGGACCCGCTGCAGACTGAACTTATCTGGGAAAGTCTGTATAAAAAAAGTTTCTGGGGGCAGAATGGTGGTCCAGTGGTATTCTCTGGGATAGCTGCCATCGATGTTGCACTGTGGGATATCAAGGGCAAATATTTTAATGTTCCCGTCTATCAGCTTTTGGGGGGTAAGGTTCGCGATAAACTCCGTACCTATGCCAGCCAATTACAGTTTGGTTGGGGTCAGGTTGGAGTGAGTGAGCACCTCTGGGCCGTCAAACCGGAGGATTATGCTCATAATGTGAAGCTGGCCATTGCGGAAGGGTTCGACGCAGTCAAGATCGACTTTTTCGACCGGGACGAAGAGGGGAAGCCTTTAAACTTTTTGGATACTACCGGATTCCTCACGCCCGCTCAGCTCAAGATGGTGGAAGCTCGAATGAAGGCTTCCCGGGAAGCTGCCGGTGACGGAGTGGATATCATTATGGAAAACCACTCCTATCCAGATGCTTTGGGCGCAGTACAACTGGGCAGACTGGCCGAAAAGTATAATATCTTGGCATTTGAAGAGCCAAATACTCCTACTACTCAAACGGTCGAGTACATTTCCAAATACATCAGTGTGCCGATTGCCAATGGCGAACGTCTTTTCTCACGCTGGCAGTATGCGGATTACTTTAAGCGCAATCTTCTGCAGTTGGCCCAGCCTGATATTGGAAATTGCGGCGGCATCAGTGAAGTAAAAAAGATTTGTGACATGGCGCATGCTTTTGACGTAGGTGTTCAGGTTCATGTGGCGGGCAGTCCTTTGGCTACCAATGCGGCACTGCACCTGGAGTGTACCATCCCTAATTTTGTTATTCATGAGCACCACACCTGCAACCGGATGGATACCTGCCTAGGCCTCACAAAGTACAATCTTCAGCCTGAGAACGGGTACTTTACCGTTCCTGATCTGCCCGGTATCGGCAACGAATTCTTGCAGGAGGCAATTGACAAAGCAATTCTTTACAAAGTAGTAGAATGATCTTTTAGTCTAGTCGGTCATTCTAATTCGAAGAGGAGGAGATAAATATTAGCCGTTAAATGAGAAGCGTGCCATTTTCGGCCTGTTAAATTTTGATGATTTTCTCTAGCAACCATAAGGATACCGTTTAATTTAAAGAGAAAGCGAGGAAGTCTTTACTATGGCAATTAAAGTAATTAAAGAGCCAGCACCAAAGCCTGGAACTCTCGGAAGAACAGAACTCTATGCATTAGCCGTCGGGCAGGTTATTGGTGCAGGTGTCATCACTCTTATTGTCCCAGCAATCAAAATGACTGGTTATTCTGCTTGGCTTGCCTACTTAATAGCTATCATCATGGGCTTTATTATGGTTTTACCCTATATTTTTGTCTCGTCGGCTCTCCGACTAGGCGGCGGCAACTATTCTATGCTGTGTGAACTTGCCGGTCCGACCACTTCCGGAATTTTTGCATTTTCCTATCTAACGCAATGCCTATCATTGTCCCTGTTCGGCACCGCGGCCGCTGCATACCTAGGTGACGTTATCCCCGCCTTGGGTGGCATAACTTCCCGTATCATTGTAGGAGTTGTTTTGCTAACCATTTTCTTTATTGTGAACCTGTTAGGTGTGGATATAATGGCACATGCTCAAAAGTTAATGACGTGGCTGCTCATTGCTGCCCTACTTCTTTTTGCAATTGTGGGTATTTTCAAAATGAAGCTGCCAATCTTTAACTTTGCCGATTCCAATTTCCTGATCAACGGCTGGGGAATTACCTTTGACAAGGGCCAGATATCCGGCGGATTCACCGGCGCTGTTTTGCTGTTTGTGTACTCCTGCCAGGGATATTACATGACCATTGCTTATGGTCGTGATGCCAAAAATGCCAAACGGGATATTCCCGCAGCCATGCTGATGACCGTCCCCACTTTAATTCTCCTTTATGTGGGCGTGGCCATGGCCGGCGTTGGTGTTATGAATGTGAGTGAATATGGAAATTCAACCACTTTGGTTTTTGCAGCGCAGCGTATTTTCCCCACCTGGCTGTTTTACTTCTTCATTATCGGCGGGCCCATTATGGCGTTGCTATCTACCTTAAATTCCAGTTTTGCTTATAATGCCATCACGATCGGCCAGTCCTGCGACGACGGTTGGCTTCCTGCCACTTTTGGGAAAAAGAATGCTAAAGGGTCTCGCATTTTCATTCTGGCCTTTATGTATATCTTGGGTATTATTCCCATTGTTTTTAATCTGTCCATTACCGTCATCACTAATATGGTACAGATCTTTACCTCTTTTTTCGCCTTCCTGAATTTTGTAGCGATAATCAGACTGCCCAAAAAGTATCCTGAAGCATGGGGTAAATGTCGTCTTCATGTGTCCAACGGTTTTTATTACACCATCTGCGTTTTGTCTTTGGTCGGAGCCATTGTGGTATTTTGGAAATCCTGCCTGTCCATGACCCCTGCCTTAGCGATTGCAAATGTAGCAGCACTTCTGGTCACAGCAGCCATTGGAGTCTGGCGCGCCAAACGCGGCAATATCGAAATTCATACTTCCGTGTGGGACAAAGATCCGGGGGAAGAAGACGCACCTACCACAAAATAAGCAGTTCTCTTAAAAAGTTTTTCATAAAACAACCATAGTAAAAGAAAGGAGCAACTATTCATGAAAATTACAAGTGTAGAATGTTACCTTGGTGACGGCGCTATTGGCGGTTTTGTTACTATCAAGGTCAACACAGACGAAGGAATCAGCGGATCTGGTGAGGCTGGTTTAGCTTATGGCAACTGCTCTGAGGCGGCCTTTGGTCAGTGTCAGGACTTTGCTAAGTTGGTTATTGGTATGGATCCCTTTGATACCGAAAAGATTTGGGAACACCTTCACCGCCATACGTTTTGGGGCATGGGCGGCGGCGTAGTCGTCACCTCTGCAATAGCGGCTATCGACACTGCCTGCTGGGATATCAAAGGCAAAGCTTTGAATTTGCCTGTCTATAAGCTGCTCGGCGGTAAGACTAACGACAAACTTCGTGCTTATGCATCCCAGCTTCAGTTTGGCTGGCGGAAACTTATAGAGAAGAATGATTCTTTAACCTTGCTGTACGACCCAAAAGACTACTACGATGTAGTTAAGGACGCTATGGCCGAGGGCTATGACGCTGTTAAGATCGACCCTGTTTTCGCTCCTTGCGAAAAGAAGGACTTTGGCGAAGTATTTGCTACCCAAGGCAATCAAATTCGCGGTTGCTATAGGGAACATGACCTGAAGCGCTCCGTAGAACGTATCGCCGCAGCTCGTGAGGCTGGTGGTGATGATCTGGACATCATTATCGAAATTCATTCTCTGCTGGATACCAACACCGCCTCTATTTTAGGCAAGGCTCTGCAGCCCTATCGTATCATGTACTTTGAGGAACCCACTATGCCCTGCAATCCCACGCTCTTCAAACATATCCAGGAACGCAGTGGTCTGCCTCTTGCTACCGGCGAACGCAGCTACACTCGCTGGGGATTCCGTCAGTTCTTTGAGGATCGTACTCTCGATGTGATCCAGCCTGATCTATGCAACACCGGTGGAATCACCGAGACAAAGAAAATCAGCGATATGGCTCAGGTTTACGATATGGGTGTGCAGATTCACGTCTGCGGTGGCCCTATTGCTACTGCGGCTGCTCTGCAGGTGGAGGCTACTATCCCCAACTTCGTCATTCACGAGGAGCATAATGCCAATCTGCTGACCAAGTTTAAGAATGCCGGCAAGTACTACTATGCGCCTAAGAATGGTTTCTATGAAATTCCAGAGCTTCCGGGCATTGGTCAGGAAATGAGCGAGGAGTACATGGCCAAGGCCAAGAAGGTTGTTATTAAATAACTTGGGTATGCCTTTAATGTGATTATATTTTTTTCGTAGGCAGCCATCTTCCAGCCGGAAGGTGGCTGTTTTTTTATTGCTAAATTTTTGAAAAATATTCGACATTAAAAAAGTGTGCATTATTTTTAGAAAAGGGTTATAATTAAAATAAAATATTGAATAATTTTAGGTGAATAGTATGGAAAAAGAATCCCTCGGTAGGTTTCCTCAGCGAAAAATGAAAATAAGTCGCATTTCTCTTGTAGATCAGGTTTGCGCGTCTATCAAGCAGGATATTGTGGATGGTATCTGGAAAGCAGGAGACAAACTTCCTTCAGAGTCTGATTTTGCTGATGCCTTCGGTGTCAATCGTTTAAGCGTGCGTATGGCTCTGCAGAAGCTTAGTACCCTTGGCATTATTGAGACTCGGGTAGGTGAGGGATCATTTGTGCGGGACTTTTCCCTCAAGCCGATGCTTAGTGAGATATCTGTCTTTTATGAAAGCAAGGATCGTTATAATGATGTGCAGCAACTGCGCAGTCTGTTGGAATATGAGTGTATGCGTTTGGCGATACTCTCGGCCACCGATGCGGAGAAAGAGGAGTTGCATAATGCCCTTATTCATTACAATGACCTTGCGCTGAAATATAATTTAGATGTGGACAATGAAGATGCGCTGAAACGCCTAGTAGATGCAGACTTTAACTTCCACTACAAAATAATAAAAATGAGCCACAATAGGCTGTATAAAGATGTTTACTTTATGGTGCAGCAACTGATTCGCAGCCATATTACTCAGTTGGTCAGAGCCCGTGCCCATCGCCGGGCCGAGGCCGGTCTCCCTCCATTGGGAGAAAGCGATACCCACAATAAAATCTATAAATGTATTATCGATTCTGATGTCACTTTGCTTCGGCAGATTACGGACGAATTGCTTGGTATCAAACCAGTTGAGGGAATGGATGTCTTTAACGGGCAAAGCTGCGCTACGGAGAAAGAACATTCCCAAACAAATCAAGACCACGATCATGATGATAGCGCGACAAAAAACAGTTAACAAAGCTTTTTACTTATATCTAATGAAAGGCCGAAGATTTTGAATCGTCGGCCTTTTGCTTTATCCTTTTATTGGGGCATCTATTTCATGTGTCCTTGAACCAACCCTACCATTGCGGCTACAAAAAAATAAATGTTTCTTCTGATGCTAGGAATGTACTGTTTGCAACATCAACATTTGTTTTGTAAACATTCAAAAAAACTTTGAATCCGTGTTTTTTTACCACCATATAGTAATAAGTTTGTTGTGAGCAGATTGTGAGAGTTGATCTCAATATATAAAAAGCCCTGAGATTTTTAATACTTCATGTTTAGTTGCGATAGGGGAAATCTCCGGCTAAAAGTCCTTAAAATAAAGGATACCGCCATTGCATTTAACAGAAATGGCGGTATCCCGATTCAGTTCTTGATTATTTCTTCCTATTTAACGGATAGCACTTCATTTTGCAATAAAGCCGATTGCGATACTTTTTCAGCAGCAGTCGCAGCTGCTATCCTGACAAACATATTCTGGTGTACCCATAATTTGAATGTCCTGATCGATTCCAAGTTTATCGATGATGTCTTCAGACAGCGAGAAGTTAACCATTGTGGTCCAGATGGTGGTAGTCGCACCAGCCTCAGCCAGATATTGGTCAAGTACATCTACTTGGTAAGTCAGGTTTCTCAGTACGATATAAGACTGCAGGGTCGGGTCATTCAGTTCACATTTCCGCAGAGGTGCGCTGAAACTGGTCAGAGGAATCGTAACCGTGTATTCAAAGTTAGCGTATGCAGTTGAAGTTGCATTATATTTAATGACAAACTGCTCATAAGGTTGTGTTACGCTTTGATGCTGAATGATAGGTGCGCCGGTGGTCGGATCAAGTACGGTTGGGCCAACAAATGCTTTTGTGGAGGCGGTGTACTTCGTAAAGGCGGCAAGGTCTCTTGGAAGTGTCAGCACATCAAAAGTATTATCCTCGTATTCCACGACTAAAACCAGTTCAAAATTAAGGGCTACCCTTGACTTCTGTGTGCAAAGAATAGTGTTTCCTGGGTCTTGGTCAAGGATTCGTTTGCAGAGTTTCACACATTTTACAGGAGATCCCGTACTTGGATTAGGGGACTCAGTGCTTGCCACTGCGCCGTGGTTGATTATATAGAGCGTTAATGGAGCTTTTGTTCCCAAAGGTTTAGGGGGAGTATCGCTGGAATAATTTTCTTGAAAGACTTCCTGTGTCTGGAGCAGTTCGGATTTCGCCAGAACTCTTCGGACATAAATATCAAGTGGCTCTTGAGCTACGACAGTACTCATGAAGTTTTCACTCCTAAATTTAAGATTGAAAATGAAGGATACATCATTTTCTATGTATATCATATGTGAGTTAGAACTTAATGTGCAAGATGTGTTGACTAAATATTAGGAAACGTCCGAATAAACGACACAATTTGGCAAATAAAGCAGAAATAAAATGATGCTGATTCGAATTGCTTTTTGGGGAATTTAAAACTTTTTTAGGAGCGATAGTTTCCTTTTTCTCCAAGAGAGCAAACAGATCATCTATTGCTTTTTCTTGATCCGAAAGCATGAGATTCAATGTATTGATATCAGTGCTTATTTCAGCTAATTTTTTCAAAATATCATTTTCTTCGCATGTCTCATTTTTTTCTACGGACTTTTCAATACTTTCACATTCTTTTTTTGTTTTTTCAACATTAGGAGGACTGACTACGCTAGGATCCTCTTCTTTCATCAAAGGTTGCCAACTACTTTTGTAATTCGAGTTTTTACAAAACTCATCCATACCATACTCATCCATATCATCACCTTCCCTGCAAATACTTATGTAAAAGTAAAATTTTATATTAATTTCTCATTACACTTTTACATACAAACATCTGTTATAAGAAATAAAAGTTGTGCAGGCGGAGACGTAAGGCAGATCTATCATATGCCATATATAAAGAAAAAGGTTCCGAAGAACGGAACCTTTTTCTATAAAGCTTATAAAGAGAAATCAGCCATTAAAGTTTAGAGCCAGAGAGGCAAGCAGTGCTGCACCACGCCATAAAATATCCTCGTTGGCTGTAAAGTGAGAGCTATGCAGCGGCCAGCTTGGGTCTCCTTCTTTTGCAGTGCCGATCCAGGCGAAAGCACCTGGAACATGATTGAGATAAAAAGCAAAATCTTCTGCGCACATGGAAGGATGGAGAACAAGAACAGATTTTTCTGCTCCAAACAAGGAAGCGGCGGTTTTGTGGACATAATCAGACATCGCTGCATCATTATTAACGGCCATATAGCCCCGTTCATAATCAAGTTCTCCGGTGCACTGTGATAAGGTGCAGATTCCTTTCAATACTTCTCCCAGACGTCGCTCTGCAAGATCCCGAACGTCAGGGTCAAAAGTGCGGCAGGTTCCCTCTAAAGCACATTCTTCTGCAATAATGTTGTAACGTGTGCCGGCTTTAAAGGTTCCGATGGAGATGACTGCCGATTTAAGAGGATCTGTGTTGCGGCTGATAATCGACTGTGCTGCAGTTACAAATTGAGCACCGGCAAGCAGCGAATCGATTCCTGCTTCAGGAGTAGCTGCGTGACCGGACTTTCCGTGAATCTTAACATAGAAATGATCAGAAGCAGCCATTAGAGGACCAGCCTTTACACCAAAGGTACCAAGCGGAAGTCCCGGCCAGACATGCAGGCCAAAAATTGCGTTGATTCCTTTTAATGCACCGGCTTCAATCATAGAACGGGAACCGCCTTTTGGCGAAAGCTCTTCAGCGGGCTGAAAAATGAGCCGGACTGTTCCGGAAATTTGATCTTGAAACTGTGCGAGCAAATGCGCTGCGCCCAACAGCATTGTAATATGATTATCATGGCCGCATGCGTGCATCATACCCGGATTTTGAGAACAAAATGGCAGCCCTGTTTCTTCTGAAATCTGAAGAGCGTCCATATCGGCGCGAAGAGCAACCGCTTTGCCGGGTTTGTTGCCGTGGATTTCTGCAAGAATTCCATGGCCGCAGATATTTTCTGTAATCTGATAAGTACCGATTTTTCGCAGTTCCGCGGCAATCAAAGCAGAGGTTTCTTTTTCTTCAAAAGCTGCCTCTGGATGACGATGGAATTCTTCCCGCAGTTCAGAAAGATGCGGTTCCATTTTTTGCGCGGATTCAAGAATTGTCATGAATAAAAATGCCCCCTTTTCTATTGGAGAAAGCCACATGAAACGATCTTATTTTTTGGAATTGCTATTTGGCATGATTTCGGGCGGGATTGGACAGTGGTAAGGTTTTCCGCCTGTTTCGGATAAAAATTCTTCCTTAGCCTTTGAAAGAATGGTAGGATTGTTAATTAGCCTTTTTGCTCCGTCAGCAAGGACCCTCGCAGCATAAAGCATTCCTTTGACCGCTGTGCCAGAGATTCCCTGTGCTACGGCCTGCCATGAGTGCGCCGGCGTACCGGGCACAAAACAGGCTCCAATAAACTGAGCGGTGGGAACGACGTGACTGCAGTCACCCACATCTGAAGAACCCGGAATATTAATATCCAAGTGCTTGTGAGGCAGAACAAAATTCATCATCGGCAGCGCTTGACATTTCGCGATTATTTTTTGCTTTTCTGCGGCAGAAGATGCCGTTAGGGAAAGATCACTTGCCATATCCGTTTCTTTAACGGTCTTTTTCATCTCTTTTGCAAAATTCAGTTCCTCTTCAGTATAAACGGGGAAAGGAACACTCGTCATACTCTGATAAAGAACCTCTTCCAGTACGGAGTTTGAGAGCACATTTGAACAGGCTTTATCAAATCGAATTTCCACTTCGGTTTCTGTCATCAGGGCAGCACCCTTTGCAATCTTGCAGACGCGGTCGTACAGTTTCTGTACTTTTTTTGAGTCAGTGGAGCGGATCAGATAGATGACCTCTGCATGATTTGGTATTACATTTGGAGAAATACCGCCGGTGTTGGTAATTGCATAATGAATTCGGTCGGTTGGTTCAATATGTTCCCGCAGATAATTAGCGCCAACATCCATCAGTTCTACAGCATCCAGAGCACTGCGCCCCAGATGCGGTGCACCGGCAGCGTGAGCAGAAATTCCTTTAAAGCGGAAATAAGCCTGACAATTTGCCAGCATGGAGCCGGTTGCAACAGCATTGCCTCCACCGGGATGCCATGTGATGGCGGCGTCTAGACGATCAAATGCACCGGCTCTGGCAAGATAAGCTTTTCCGGAGCCGCCTTCTTCTGCAGGGCAGCCATATAGAACCACTGTGCCGGATCTTTTGCTTTCTTTCAGATAATCCCGCACCATCAGTGCGGCACCGACAGAGCCGCTGCCCAGCAGACTGTGTCCGCAGCCGTGCCCGTTTGGCGTTTCTTCTCTGGGAGAAGGAGACGCAACATTGGCTTTTTGGCTGAGCCCCGAAAGCGCATCATATTCGGCTAAAATGCCAATAATAGGATGACCGCTGCCAAAGGAGGCGGTAAAAGCTGTGTCCATTCCGGCTAGACCGGATTTTACTGAAAAGCCTTCTTTTTTAAGAAGATCAATGATTGCCCCTGAAGAACGATATTCGCAAAATTTTAATTCTGAGAAATCCCAGATTTTCGCATTCAATTGAGTAAGCAGTTTTTCATAAGTTTCCATATTACGTTTCTTCCTTTATGTAGGGAATCAGTTTCCTTTAAATTCTTTGCCAAATGCGATACGGCTCGAAATGATAGCGCCAAGCAAAGAGACAATGCCAAGGCCAAGACCAACAAGTGCGGTAACACCTGCACCGCTGCTGATTGGCAGAACGATGAACATGTTAAGTAACGCAAAGTAAATAATACTGGTGACAGTGTAAGAAAGTGAATAGTTTGCAAGAGCAGGGCTCTTGAGGTCTGGATCGCAAATTCTGAGAAGCAGAACGCCTGTCAGGAAAACACCTGTTGCCATGCCGAAGGTGCCGATCATCTGCTCAAACCAGTAGCCTTTCAGCAGACGTTTGCAGAAGAAGAACAGAACCGCGGTGGTAACGATGTAGCCGAGGACGACCATAACCAGAATTGGAACGATATAGGTGGCGATTGCTTTAAGAGGCATACTTGCAATTGCTGCAATTACAGCAAATTCGGTGCAGGAACCGGAAATTTTGCTCTTTACGTGATCATCAACCAAATAATCGATCTTCAATTTGCACATGATCCCCCAGATGAGGAACATGACGAGCATGCCGTAAGCCCATACAGAGATACTGCTTAATACTGGGATCTTAAAAGTTTTGGTTAATTGAAGAATCCAATAGGAAATTCCGCAGGCGAGAAAAATCAGAGCCATATGAAATGCGAATGTATCAATAGAGGAAGACATTGTGGTTTCACGGCCAATAGAAGCTTGCTTTGCAGGATCTTTTTCAAAACCAACAAGCAGCGGTTCCGGAACATCTGCCGGCTTCTTTAGCATGGCGGTCTGACCATGACGGGCAGCCCAGTTGATCATTGCGATGCCGATCAGAATGCCGCCGACAAGACCAAAGGTTGCTGTGGTGATACCAACGCCCTGAGAAGTTTGCCAATATGGTAAATTCATTTCGCTCAGCATATTGCCGAGGGTACCTGCGGTGCCATGACCTCCAACAAATCCAATCGCAAGTTCGATGCCGAAAACATCATAAAGATTCTGATTGCTGAAGGCAACATGTGTGCCATAGCCGACTGCGAATTGTAACATGCTGGCCGCAAGTCCGATAAACATCAGTGGAACAATGTTTTTGAGGACACCGGCGTCTTCTCCTGCAGAAGCGCCTTTCCCTGTTCCGATGCGCAGACCGAGAGGCACAGATGCGACAACCGGGACGATTAAAATACCTGGTAATAGAGAATAGGTGTTAAACCAATCGGTAGGGACCGGAAGAATGTTAAAGCATTGCGGCCCTAGGAGTAGGAGCAGAAATCCGCCGATCACGGAAGCCGGAATAAAGGCTTTCTGAAAGATTTTGACTTTGGCGCGCAAGAACACGCCCACTAATAGAAATACGCCTAAAAGACCCAAACTTTTAAGCAGGTCGGTAAGGATAGCACTGGTCATTAGGTATTCCCCCTCTAGTTTTATTTAAGGACTTTAATTTTTAAGTCCTTAATGATGAATTCACAATATCATCAACAGCAAGAAAAGTCAATTCTTTTTTTGACGAAATAAAATCTTTGTGATATATTAAAGAAAATCCACGAAAAAGTTTGTGAAAATTTAATTTTTGACAAAAGAATCTTAAGAAACGGATTAGGAGATTTTATGATTTCTGTTGCAATTGTTAGCCCGAAGCGTTCGCTGGAACCGATCAATAAAGTGATCGAAAGCTATGACTTTGGGTGTGAGTTTCATAAATATATCTATAATGAGCTTTCCGACATTGATTGGATCTATGAGGACTGCAAAAATCGGTGCGACGTGATTTTCTTCTCTGGAGAGCTGGGATATCATTATATTCATAACCATATCCCCAATATTGCAATTCCTTGTGCCTTTACTGCATATGGAACAAAAGATATTCTGGGAATTTTGCTGAATTTTTGTATTGAACATCCAGAGATCCCCTTAAATCGCGTATTTGTAGATTTTTTGACTCCTCTCAACCATTTTATGGACGTGCAGCGGTATATTGATCCGAAAAATATGCCTTATTTTTATGAAGATAAAATTTATGACTATAAACGGATTACCGCTCGTACCCAGGAACTTTGGGATGCTGGAAAAATCGATCTGGTTATCAGCCGAAGCATTAATAATCTTAAGGCATTGGACGAACTGAAAATTCCATATCTTGCAGTCTTTCCTTCTGCTATTATGATTCGGGAATCAATCGAAGCTGCAGTAAAAGAACTGCGGCTTTCTCAGGCCGAGGAGATGGATCACTTAGTTGTTATTTTGCGGCTGCCTATGGAACGAAGCTGCAATGGAGAAGAGCGCGAGTACAGAGAAGCAACGCTGCATAAGCTGCTGGTGGATTTTCGCCGAGATAATAATATGGATTTTTTGATTGCCGCTGGCTTTGGACGCTTTGAACTCCAGACGCAGGCACCAATTCAGACAATCTCTGTGGAACGGATTCAAAGATTGGTGCGTTATCTGCAGGAACATTTGAATTTTCCATTCCGTATCGGAGCGGGGCTCAATCCTTCCGGAGACCGCAGCCATTATTATGCGGAAGTTGCATTGCTGGAAGCTTTAAAATACGGCGGCAACGATGGATTTTTGGTGAGCGGAGACAATGCGGAGATGACAGGCCCCCTTTCTGCTACGCATGCAGTCACTTACAGCTATGAAAATCAGAACGCCGTTTCATTTGCAAAGACCTGCGGAATTAACCAGACCAATTTGCTGAAGCTTGTCGGGCTGTTTCAGCTCAATGAGTCGGCACATCTGACAGCAGCTTCCGTCGGAAAATTGCTGAATGTAACTTCCCGCAGCGCAAACCGAATTTTGCAGCAGCTTTTAGAAGCACAGCTGATTCATGAAATTTCGATTTCAGGCCCCAATAAAAAAGGAAGACCAACGAGAACGTATGGCTTTTCAGCGGAAAGTTTCAGAAAAAGACTTTTATAATAGAGGAAAGATAAAAAGACGTACTACGAATTTTCGTGGTGCGCCTTTTTTATGTTCCTGAATCTTATGGAGGAGGTCTTTTTTCGATTGAATTCATTTGCCCTTTTTGCGAAAGCTCCGCAGAAGTTTTTCCCCTTGTAATTTCCAGTTCTTTCGTCAGTTCGTCAAGCCTGTGAATCGTAGCGGGGGTTAAAAAATGTTCGATCTTTTCCGCTTCTTCCAATTCGTCCTGAGAATGGTTGAGAATGCAGAGAAAACGAAATAGAACGTCATGACGGTAGAGCAGATATTTTCCAACCTTACTGCCTTTTTGGGTCAAGTAGATCAATCCGTATTTTTCTGAATGAAGATATCCGCAGCTGGTCAGTTGCTGTACCATTTTCGTAACGGAAGAAGGCTTTACATGAAGTCTTTGGGAAAGTTCCCCTACCTTTACGGTTTCACCTTGCTGTAAAATTCGGCAGATCATTTCTAAATAATCTTCCATTGCAGAGGTCATATCTGCGCTGTCGTTTTTTTGATAGCCTTTCAGAGTATAGAATCCGTTTTGCTCTTTCATAGAATTCACCTTATTTTTAATGATTCAATTTTTGGAACGAATATTTTGGAAGCTGAATAATCTGTTGATAGGCCAAAAGTTTCCTTCTCCTAAAATTTATTCGAAAGGTGTCATTTCTATGAATCAGCAGTTTTGCTTAAATGATATTGTTCCGGGACAGCACGCAGTTGTCCGTTCATTAAATTCCAAAGGCAGTATGAGACGCCGACTTTTGGATATCGGGCTCATCGAAAATACAGATGTGGAATGTCTCGGAAGAAGTCCAGGAGGGGACCCCTCGGCGTTCCTGATTCGGGGAGCAGTAATTGCAATTCGTTCAGAAGACTGCCAAAACATCTTGATTAAAGCTTAGTCGGAAAGGGGCTCTCAAAATGGGGTTAACAAATCGTTCGGTTGGAATTAACGCGGTGGATTCCGGGTTGGAGATTCAAAAGCATACACCGCTCGATCGGGTGATTGCGCTGGCGGGAAACCCAAATGTGGGAAAGAGTACTGTCTTTAATGGACTTACAGGGATGAATCAGCATACCGGAAACTGGCCGGGGAAAACGGTCACGAATGCACAGGGATATTGTGGGACAAAAAAACATTCTTATGTGATGGTAGATATTCCGGGAACCTATTCTCTGATGGCACATTCTGCAGAAGAAGAAGTTGCCAGAAATTTTATCTGTTTTGGAAACCCGGATGCGGTGGTCGTTGTTTGTGATGCGACTTGCCTGGAGCGCAATCTCAATTTGGTTTTGCAAACGATGGAGATTTCTTCAAAAGTAGTCGTGTGCGTCAATTTGATGGACGAAGCCAAGAAAAAGAACATTCGTCTCGATTTAAAAATGCTTGAAAAGCGTCTGGGAGTTCCGGTAGTCAGTACCGTAGCCAGAAAGAAAAGTAGCCTGCAAAAGCTAATGAACACTTTGGATAGTGTAGTTGATGGGAAACTTTCAGCTTCTCCGCTAAAAGTTACTTATTCAGAAGAGATTGAAGAAGCAATTGCGATGATAGAGCCGCTGCTCCAAAAAAAGTTAAACGGAAAGTTAAATAGTCGGTGGCTCAGCTTAAAGCTGCTGGACACGGACGTTTCTTTAATGAAAGAGATTGATTCTTATTTGGGAGAAGATTTTCTCAAGGATCCAACTCTTTCTGCAGGTGTTATGCGGGCAAAAAGTTTCCTTAAGGAAAAAGGGTTCAGCAAAGATCAATTAAAAGATCAGATGGTTTCTTCTTTAGTAACTGCCGCCGAAAATGTATGCCGCGGCGCTGTTATATACGAGAAGGAAAAATACAGTGCATTCGACCGTCGGCTGGATCAGATTCTCACAAGTAAAATGACTGGATATCCAATTATGCTTGCGCTTTTGGCTTTGATTTTCTGGATTACGATTACAGGTGCCAATTACCCATCGGAGCTTTTATCCGATGGACTGTTTTGGGTACAGGATCGGCTGACAGATTTCTTTTGCTCAATCAATGCACCGGAATGGTTCTATGGGGCGCTGGTGTTTGGAGTTTATCGGGTGCTCGCGTGGGTCGTTTCGGTGATGCTTCCACCAATGGCAATCTTTTTCCCGCTGTTTACACTTTTGGAAGACGCCGGATATCTGCCTAGAGTGGCTTATAATCTCGATAAGCCGTTTAAACGCTGTTGTGCCTGCGGTAAGCAAGCACTTACGATGTGCATGGGGTTTGGATGTAAT
>DIQY01000026.1:0-2761 GCA_002424295.1 Ruminococcaceae bacterium UBA5450
TAGCCAGCTGAGCTATGCCGCCATGTTGTCCACCATCTGCTCACAAGCACACAGTGAAGCGTTAATTATTATAATACAGATCTAAAAGCTTTGTCAATGGATTTTAGCAAAATAAATTTTGGAATTTTTTAGTTTTCGGTAAAATAGTAGTATAAACTAGCTTATCTTGAAGTTTTACTGCTTTGTATCCGTTCTTTTTTCAGTATCAAATAAGACTCTTTTGTATTTTAAAAAGCAAAGCAGCGCAATACAGGAAACCCCCAAACTCATCATCGTATTTCCGATGGAGCCAAACTTATCAAATAAAAATCCGCCCAAAAGGTTCGCCGTAACGGTACCAATAACGGTGACCACCGTCAACCCTACAGAAATAGAAAAGCTGCGAATATGAGGATCTGCCGCTCTGGAGAAACATTCTACACTGATTGTATAAAAAAGGCCAAAGCTTACCGACTGCACGATTTGTCCCAGAAAGAGCGGAACAATTCCAGGCAGCAGAAACAA
Organism: Ruminococcaceae bacterium UBA5450; assembly: GCA_002424295.1. GTDB lineage: Bacteria > Bacillota > Clostridia > Oscillospirales > Acutalibacteraceae > Caproicibacterium. Next base: position 505 of record DIQY01000026.1, read on the forward strand.
AACCGGCCGACCCAGATTGATAAAAAAGGTCATGGTAGTTTCTTGTTTTAAAGTGATAAGGTCCCGTGAGCGCGCAATCAAAAGCAAAACCACAAATTCTGTTACCGCACCAATTCCGCAAATCCATCCAAACATTTGATCTGTTCCGCCGCGTTCCCCGCAGAATAAGGCAAGATAGCTGCCCACCGGGCGATGGCTGAGCCAATAGAGACTAAAAATGATAAGACAAGCTCGATAGCGCGGATTTTTCATCGAAACACGAAAAGACTCAAAAAATCCCAGAGCAGCCCTCTCGTCCCCGGATTTTCCCTCCGCTCGGTTATCAGGCTTTAACTTGGGAAGCCCACGCAAAAAGAAAATCAGTGCCGCAAAGACGATTGCCTGCAGCAAAAAATAGTGCCCATATCCGAAAGCAGCAAAATAAGCACCCACCGCAGTTGCAGCCAACGCATATCCAATAGATCCAAACGCGCGTATCCTGCTGTAAACAAGATTCGTCCCCGGAAAATGGCTGACAATATTGACCCACGCATCCATCAGCTGGCCGAACGGATAAGCAAATCCTGCCGAAAAAACAATTAAGACAAAGCAAACAAACTCCTGCTCACCAAATACCATATTGCAGATACACAGCACGATCAAGCCGATGCAGGAAAGGATGAGATAATCTCTGACCGACAAAAACGTATCGGTCAAATATCCCGAAATCGGCTGCATCACCACATTAGCGACCAAGGTTAAGCTGGTGATCAGGCCGCAGGTCACCGCAGAAAAGCCTCGCTGAGAAAGATACGAAACTAAATAGGAAGCAAAAAGCGCATATGCACTATAATAAATAAAATAAGCTCCAAAAAACGCCGGTGCATAATTTTTCTCTTTTGGAGCTTTCTTTTGCAAACAGCACTTGCTCATAAAGTTCCCCTCGGTTTTCCTTTTATAAAAACGGCCCCTGTCAAAATCTCTTTCGTACAGGGGCCGTTACTTTTGTCGATTATCTCTGGTGATTGATATTGGTCTGGTCTTTCAAAATAACATCGTGAGCGCCGCCCTCTACGATACTGGTTGCAGAAACGAGTGTCAGTTTTGCTTTCTCCTGCAATTCCGGAATCGTCAGCGCGCCGCAGTTACACATTGTGGACTTCACTTTACTAAGCGTTGTCGCCACGTTATCTTTGAGCGGACCAGCATAAGCGACATAAGAATCAACGCCTTCTTCAAACGAAAGCTTCTTGTCACCGCCAAGGTCATACCGCTGCCAGTTGCGGGCACGATTGCTGCCTTCGCCCCAATACTCTTTCATATATGTTCCATTTACATTCACTTTATTAGTCGGGGATTCATCAAAGCGGGAGAAATAACGTCCCAACATCACAAAATCAGCACCCATCGCAAGTGCCAAAGTAATATGATGGTCATAAACAATTCCGCCGTCGGAACAAATCGGAACATAAACCCCGGTTTCACGGTAATATTCGTCCCGCGCTTTTGCAACTTCGATAATTGCTGTCGCCTGGCCGCGGCCAATGCCCTTTGTCTCACGAGTGATACAAATTGATCCGCCGCCGATTCCGATCTTCACAAAGTCCGCCCCGCATTCCGCTAAGAAACGGAAGCCGTCTTTATCAACTACATTTCCGGCGCCGATCTTGACGCTGTCTCCGTAATTCTCGCGCACCCATTCAATGGTCATCTTCTGCCATTCGGAAAATCCTTCGGAAGAATCGATGCAAAAGATATCCGCTCCGGCTTCCAAAAGTGCCGGAATCCGTTCTTTATAATCTCTGGTGTTGATACCGGCACCGACTACATAACGCTTTTTCTCGTCCAGCAGCTCGTTGACATTTTCCTTATGTTCTGAATAGTCTTTGCGGAAAACCATATAGCACAAACGGCCGTCATCATCAATCACCGGCAGGGAATTGAGCTTATGGTCCCAAATAATATCATTGCACTCCGAAAGAGTTGCGCCCTTTGGAGCAGAAATAATCTTTTCAATCGGCGTCATAAAGTCGCTGACCTTAATATCAAGGTTCATGCGACTCAAGCGGTAGTCACGGCTCGAAACGATCCCCAAAAGTTTACCGTTGGCAGTTCCGTCAGAAGTAACTGCTACTGTAGAATGTCCGGTCTTTTTCTTTAGCTCCAGAATATCCGAAAGGGTCTTGTCCGGCTGAATATTGGAATCGCTGATCACAAATCCTGCCTTATAAGCCTTTACCCGCGCAACCATTGCTGCTTCGGATTCAATCGACTGAGA
>DIQY01000026.1:3009-34439 GCA_002424295.1 Ruminococcaceae bacterium UBA5450
CCAGAAACAGACTGCATAATTGCTGATACCATGGGGATATTCATGACGATTGCAGGCTTCTCTCCATCTCCCTTACGGTACTTTGTCACCGCTGTACGAAGACTCACTTCGCTCGGAATACACTTTGAAGAGGAATATCCGGGAATTAAAAGATATTCATCGAAAGTATGGGAAGGTTCATCATAAAAGATCGCCATGTTTTGCTGCCTCCGTGTTTTTATTTTTTGGTTTTGTTTTATAAACTATTTGTTTATATTTTTGTAATTATAGCAGATTCCCTCCCCTTTTTCAACAACTCCTTACTGAAAATCTTTTTCTCTCTGAAAAAGGCATTTCCTTTTATCTCTCTGCTTTTCATCGGCTTGTCCTCTTTTCAAATAGGTATTTATCTGATATAATGAAATTTATGCTATATAAGGAAATAGATCCTTTTAGAATGCAGAAGCGGGAGAATTTGAAAATGTTGAAAAAAAGCAATTCTGCGCTGCCAAAAATAATTGGCGCAGGAATTCTTTGTCTGATTTTGTGCTTAACCGGTTGGTATCTTTTTCGCAAATCATTTGACTATAGTAATACCGAGATTCCAAATACATCCCCCAGTTCATTAACTGCAACGCATAACGGGCAGGTTCTAGAAACAGAATGTTCTTCTTCCCTTCTGATTCACCGGGTAGGAATATGGTGTTCCCTTTCTGCCGATGGACAAACCCTCGACCCGTCGTTACTCAGCCAGGATTCCGCTCCCCGTGGCTTTCTGGAAGTACAGGCAATCGATTCCCGAGGATCCACGATTGCAGAAAACTCCGTCAGCTACTCGGATCTCAATGGAAATTCTTATATGACGATCCTGTCTGGATTTTTCTATTCTTCCGCAAAAAATGGGGATCTGCGGCTCAGAATTACCGTTCATCAAACAGGAAAAGACCCGATTTACCTTAAAACATCCGGCAATGGGCAACCGGATCTTCAGCTTGTCGGCTATCTGGATTCTACTGATAACCGCGCCCTGCAAAAAGGCTTTGCGCTTGTCTTTGCCTTTGTTTTTACAGCGGCACTTGGTACTTATTTCCTTTTGGCCTTTTCTCATATAAAGCTGCATCTGATCTTTTTGATCGCTGCTTTTTTGCTTTCTATGGGATACGAACTTGTTCTGCCCATTCAATCGGCTCCCGACGAATGGGATCATTTTACACAGGCCTACCGCGTTTCCGACCAGATGATGAATTTACCTGCGGGCAACGATAAGATTTCCATGCGGCAGGAGGATTTTGATTTACTGCCTTCGGTTTCCCATACTCCAGATCGTTCTGTTTATTCCTATGTTTTTGGTAAGATCGGAAAAGGAGCAGTTCAAACTGATTTAAAGGAAGTTGATGTCCATCGTATTTCGTGGGACGGGCCCACCTACCTTTTGGGCGGAACCGCAATCACACTTGGACGACTTCTTCATTTAAATGGCGTCACTGTTTTTTATAGGGCACGATTTGCAAATTCCCTTCTTTTTTTACTTTTATGCACACTGTCAATCGCCGTAACTCCAGTTAAAAAAGGCTTTTTTATCGTTGCTTCGCTTCTTCCAATGGTGCTCCATTTAGGAAACAGTCTTTCTTACGATGTAGAGATGTTCCCGATGGCTTATCTTATAATTGCGCTCTGGCTGCGAATGTCCTGCAAAAAGGAAGGTCACTTCATTTTCTTAAAAGAGTGGCTTCTTTTTTGTATTCCGCTGATTTTGCTCGCTCCTTGTAAAGTTTACATCTTGGTTTGCGCCCTTGCGCTTTTCGTTCCAAAAGAAAAATTTGTAAGTCCGCGCTGGGCCTATGCGCTTCGTACTGGAGCATTCCTTCTGGCAGTTTTATTCTTGATTTTTAAAAACTTTAATTCTGTTTGGTCAGCGTCGTCGGAAACCGCCAGCGTTCATTTCTCTTTGGGATACTTTTTTTCACACCCGACGAGAACAATTCAAGTATTGTGCAACACAATAACAGACTATAAAGCTGCCTTTGTGCATGGAATGATTGGTAGAGTCTTAGGCTGGCTGAATGTTTCTGTTGATCTCCTTTGGGTCTTTATATTCTTTGCGCTGCTGCTTTTCTCCTCTCTCTGGACAGAAGAGGAACTAAACAAGCTGCCAACAAAGTTTTCCCGCTATCAATGGGGATTTTTAATTATTATTCTTCTTGTAATTGCCGGGGTCTTTTATGCCGCTTTTACATGGACTCCAATCGTAAGCGACCGGGTCGAGGGGATTCAGGGTCGGTATTTTCTGCCGATTCTCCCGCTGATCATGCTTTTGTGCTGCCAAAAAACTTTCATTACAAGAAGAGACGATTGTCGCCGCTTTTTTATGATTGCTGTCTTTTGTAATTCTTTCCTTCTGATGGAAGTATTCTCAGACAGACTCATTGCTTAAATAAAAATTCCAAAAAATGTTGGAGGAAAACAAATGATAAAGGATTGTATGAAAAGGATTTTTAACAAAGAGAAAACGAAGAAGTTATGGATTCCGCTTTTAATTTGCTGCGTCTTTGCTATTGCCGGATGGTTTTTTTATCATTCTGCATTTGATCAGATCGATACGATCCCTTTTTCTTCAGAAAACATCACATGGAAAGCGGTCGGAGACCGAGAGGTAATTGAATCTTCCTATCTAACGGACGCCAAACTGAAACAAATTTCGATCAGCTGTTCTTTAACAAACGCCGCTCCGAGCATCAAAGTTCAACCAAACAATAACAACAAAAAAGATGATTATGCAAAGGGTTATTTAAAAGCAGAACTAATTGATCCCGATAATCATGTTATCAGCTCCGTTCTAGTTAATTACTCTGATCTTTCAAAAAGAGCATTTTCTCCCGTTCTCGCTCATTTTACTTATACGGCCAACGAAAACCGGCCTGTTAAAATTCAAATAACCTTTCACCAGCAGAACGATATTCCACTCTCTGTGGCAATCAATCAGGACAGTACGCTTTCTGCCTGTATGAACGGTTTTCTCAATACCCGGGATAACCATTCCCTTGTAAAAGGATATTGGATCCTCTTTGCACTGCTTTTCGCTGCTGTTCTTGTGGGGTACCTGATGCTGGCGGTTTTCCACGTAAAACTGCATTGGTGCTTCCTTGTAGTAAGCGTATTGCTCATCATGGGATTCGATATGGTTCTCCCGATCCAGTCGGCGCCCGACGAATGGAACCATTATTCGCAGAGCTACCGCTTTTCAGATCGTCTGATGGGAAGACAAGCAGACCCGGGTCTCATTACTATGCGCCACGATGATGCTTTTGTCTTCGATATGATTGACGAAAATCCAAGCAAACAGACTTATTTGACTGTCTTTGGCAATATCGGAAAAAAGATAGACGGCGATCCAAATGAACTTCCGATGCCGGTTGAAAAATTCGGCTGGGATGGCCCCTCCTATATTTTTGAAGGACTTGCGATCACTGCCGGGCGTCTCATGAATTTTAACTATGTAACCGTCTACTATATGGCGCGCGTAGGAAATTCTCTTTTGTACCTACTGCTCTTTACCCTTGCAATTGCGATTGTTCCAGTGCGAAAAGGATTTTTTGCCGTTTCCGCTCTATTGCCGATGGCGCTGCACTTAGGAAGCAGCTGCTCCTCCGACACACAGATGTTTCCAATGGCATTTCTCGTCTTTGCCGCGTGGCTGCGGCTCCTTTTAAAGCCGGAAAATGAATCGATCAACATGAAAGACTGGCTGCTCTTCTGCATTCCATTGGCTCTTTTGGCTCCATCAAAAGTCTATGTGCTATTTTGTCCTCTCGTCCTGTTCGTTCCGGCTAAAAAGTTTAGGAACCTCCATTCTTCCCGCATTTACCGTTGGGGTTCTCTTGCAATCGTGGCCCTCTTCATGTTGCTGCAAACGGGCGGCAACGCGGTCTCTTACACAACACCCGGCGCTAAAACACTGTTTACCCCCAAATTTTTACTAACCCATCTACAGGAAACCTTTTTAATGCTCTTCCAAACCGTTAAGGATTTAAAAGGCACGCTGGTCGAAAGTATGGCCGGAAGTCGTCTGGGCTGGTCAAAGATTCCGGTAGACCATTTCTGGATTATTACTTTCATTGTCCTGTTGATTCTTTCCATGATTTGGAAGAAAGAGGAGTCTGAACGTCTACCGCGACCACTTACAAAACATCGCTGGCAAATGATTTTCATCATTCTTTTGGTAACCGGCGCGACTGTCTACGCAGCTTTCACATGGACGATGATTTCTTATCGCTTTGTCGATGGACTGCAGGGACGGTATTTCCTGCCGCTTCTTCCGCTCCTTCTGCTTCTGTTCCAACAAGACAATTTAGCTCCCAAAAAGGGAATCGACCGGCCACTCATTTTCTGTGGCGTCCTCTGCGACGCATTTTTACTGCTGGAACTTTTCGCAAATCTTCTTTCTGGAACACCGGCAATCGGATAAAATCATTTTGCGGTCTGCAACTTATAATAGAAAGGATTTTTTATGAGCGCTTTTTTTAAAGAATACGATGCAGAAACCCTTTTAAAACTGCAAGAAACCCTTACCGAAATGAGTGCCGCACTGCTGGATTTTTGTAAAGAACAAGATTTAATTGTTCTTGGTGCTTACGGAACCACTTTGGGTGCTTATCGGCATCATGGATTTATTCCATGGGACGACGACATGGATTTTTACATGCCGCGCAAAGATTATGACAAACTTCTTGCACTCAATGCAAAAGGGATCACCGTTCCGGGATATGAAATTCAGTCCCTGCAGAATAATCCCGATTACATCAAACCCTTTGCAACCTTTCATAAACCTGGAACTCTCTGTATCAGCGAGGGCGCCGAAAATCTTCCGGGGCATGAGCGAATGCATATTTCCATTGATCTTTTTCCCCTGGATTTCATTCCGAAAGACCTGGCACTTGCCAAAAAGATTGCTTCCAAAACACTTACCCTATGCCGCGCGATGTATTTAGGTACCGGACTCCCCATCAATTTTCCTTCGGAACATCCAGTTTTTTGCACATTTGCGAAATTAGGCTGCTCCGTTTTGCGCGGATTCCTTCATCTAACCAAAACCGATACCGCTGCGCTCCAGAAAAAGCTTGATTTTTGGAGAAGCCAAGGACAAGAGAATCCAAGCGGGCGAATGTGCTACTTTGGAGAAGCAAGATCCCTCGATATCTGGGTAGAAGATCCTTCTAAAGAGACTGCTATATTTCTCCCTTTTAATGGAACACAGATCCCGGTAATGAATCATCCCGAAGAATATCTTGCTCGCTCATACGGAAGTGATTTTATGAAACTTCCTCCTGTTTCTAAACGACTTAATCACGCCGCCGCTGTCTTAAAATTTTAAACATCATCGATAGTGATTCGGTCAAAAACACCATTGATTTTCCTTTTGATTTTATTAACCTTCCGGTGATGACAAATCCGGAAGATTATCTTTCCCGAGAATATGGGAATGATTATCTTGAGCTTCCCTCTTCCGGAACAACAGTGCAGTCACATAGGCGCCGTTCTGGATTTTGGAAAGCAGAATCTAAAAAATGAACGGAGTACTTAAAACGCATGTGCCGAAAAGTATTGAAGCCGGCTACAAAAAGCGGCATCTTCTTCTGGACTATGTCAGGCAGCATTTGTAATGCCGCCAACACTGTCTTCATGACGCTGATTATTACAAGGATCTGCGGCGCCGAAACAGCCGGAATCTATTCGCTGGCTTTAGCGGTCGGGCAGCTCTTAAGTCCTATTGCCTATTTTGAAGTGCGAAATTTTCAGGTCAGTGATATCCGCCATGAATTTTCTTTTTCGGAATATCACCTTTTTCGACTGATCACAATTATTGCTGCTTCCATTTTTATGGTTATCTGGATTCTTCTCAATGGATACAGCGGCGAAAAGTTGTCAGCGGTCATTCTCTGCTGTATTTTCCAACTGATCGAAGCCTACGAAAATGTTTTTCAGGGGCTTTTACAGCTTAATAACCGTCTGGATCTTTCTGGAAAAAGTTTTACGCTTCGAGTTGTCTTTGATACTCTTTTGTTTTGGGGATTATTAATCTTAACACAAAACTTTTTCCTCTCCCTGCTTGTCTATACGATCTTTGCAGGCGTTTGGATTTTTGTGATTACCGTCCCTATTTCGAATCATTTTGAAAAGGCTCATCGTACTTCTCTATCCTTTATTCCACAGCTTACTGTTGCTTGTTTGCCGCTTTTCTTAACCAATTTTTTGATGTCTTACATTATTTCGGCGCCAAAATACGCAATTGATGAATTTCTGTTACCTGACATGCAAACCTATTTCAGCGTTTTATTTATGCCGGCCTCTATGGTAAGCCTTTTTACATTTGTCATCTACCGCCTGTATATCACCAAAATGGCAGAGGATTGGGTGAATGGAAACCGCAAAGATTTTATGCGGCAGGTTTTGCTTCTACTTCTTTGGATTGCCCTAGTCGGCGTTGTGGCTCTTCTGGTCGGTTGGTGGATTGGGGTTCCATTTTTGAGCTGGTTTTATGGACTGCCTCAGCTTTCCGCTTATCGTTCCGAATTAATGATCGTCCTGCTGGGCGGAATCTTTGCTGCTACTGCAGGATGGTTTAACGTTGTCTTCACCATTATTCGCCACCAAAAAATACTTTTGATCGTCAATGCGGTTTCTGCGGTCTGCTGCTTTTTGATCGTACGGCCGATGGTACGGGATTTTGCTCTGATGGGCGCTTCGTTATGCTATATGATTTCTATGGCCGTTCTGACACTTGTTCAAATTATTTTTATTCTGTATTTTTTGAAGCAATCAAAAAAGGGCACGGAGTTTTAAAGAACAGGAGTTTTAAAAAATGGAAAATCCTAAAATCAGCTTTATTGTTCCAGTCTACCGGGCCGAAAAGACTTTAAATGCCTGTGTGGGCAGTATTCTCTCCCAATCCCTGCCAAATTTTGAGCTTCTTCTAATCGATGACGGGTCTCCGGATCAAAGCGGAAAAATCTGCGACGAAATGGCACTGCAGGACAATCGGATTCGCGTTTTTCATCAAAAAAACGCCGGCGTTTCTCATGCACGAAATTTGGGACTTCAAAAAGCTAACGGTGAATTTGTTCTTTTTGTAGACAGTGATGACACCGTTTCTTCCCAAATGGCAGAAAAAATGCTGACTGCTCAAAAAAATCAAAAGGCAGATCTTGTTGTCTGCGGAATTTTACATATTTGGAAACACAAAACGACACAAATCCATTATGGCAATTTTGCTGTCTCTTCTTTACAGGAACTAAAGGGAAAAAATGCTTTTCTTTCTTTAAAGTATGCGTGGAATACTCCCTGTAACAAGCTTTACCCTCGCTCACAGGTCCAAAAAGGATTTGATGAAAAAGTAGGTCTTGGAGAAGATTTGTCCTTTAATCTTTCTATTTTGCCTGCCTGCCAAAAGATTGTGTTTCTTCCGGATTGCCTGTATCATTACGATCACCGCAATGAGAATTCTATTACGCAGTCCTATCGAAAACAAAAATTTCAGGACGCTTTGCGGGTCTACCACGAAAAATGTGACTTCGATCGAAAAGCTTTTGGAGAAACCTATGTTCCAACGGCAGAAAGCGCTCTTCTCTGCGGAGATGTCATCCGTTGTATTCAGCGTCTCGTTCAAAAAGGTGGAAAATCTTCTGCAGAAGAAAAACAGATCATTGAATCCTGGCTCTGTAATTCGGAAGTCCAAGAAGCTTCCAAAATCATGTACCGCCAAAACCCAACCTTTTTTGCGGTCTGGCTTTTAATTCATTTCAAAATGACCAGACTGATGCGAACCGCTTTTCGCCTACAAAAATAGAAAATCCATTTTGGAGTTGAAACGATATGACTTACTGCTTTTTTTCCGCGCAATATCTTCCCTCTTTCGGCGGGGTGGAACGCTATACTTTTAATCTGGCACGGGAATTGATTGCCCGCGGCGAAAAATCCATTGTCGTCACTAGTAAAAAGCCCGGACTTGCCGCTCACGAAATCGATTCTTATGGGATCGAAGTTTTCCGGGTCCCCAGTCAGCTTTTGATGGGCGGGCGGTTTCCCGTTGCAAATGGAGGTTCTGCGCTTAACCATTTACTGGACGACATCATTGCCCGTTGTGATCGTGCAGTGATTCAGACAAGGTTTTATCCGCTCTCTTATTTTGCTGTCAATCGCTGCCATAAAGCAAAAATTCCGTTCATTGTAATTGATCACGGTGCCGGACATCTAAATCTTGGAAACCCGATCGCGAATCAGTGCGGAGAATGGTATGAACACGCAATCACAGCCAACTTAAAGAAAAAAGTCCCCGCTTTTTATGCCGTCAGCCACGCCGGATGTGATTGGCTCCGTCATTTTAAGATCGAATCGCGCGGCGTTCTCTATAATTTTATTGACCCACGGATCATTAAATCTGCTACCGACGGTCTTGACCCTCTAAAGACACGGGAAAAATACGGTCTGCCCAAAGATCGCCCGATTATTCTTTTTACCGGACGTCTGGTAGAAGAAAAAGGCGTTTTGCCGCTTGCAAAAGCGGTCTCTTTTCTTCAAAAGGAAAAAAGCCCTCCCGTTGTTGTTTTTGCGGGGAGCGGCCCCAACGAAGAAGCACTTCAAAAAGAGGGAAATTTTGTTTATCTCTTAGGGACCTTGGAACAAAAGGAAGTTTTTGCTCTTTTAAAAGCCAGTGAGATTTTCTGTCTGCCGAGCCGCAGTGAAGGAATGTCCACTTCCGTGCTGGAGGCGGCAGCCTGCGGATGCTATGTAATCACGACAGACCGTGGCGGCAGTAAAGAGCTGATTTCTTCTCCGCAGTACGGGACCATTTTGGAAAATACGGAACCCAAAATGATTGCCGAAACGATTCGAAAGCTGCTTTTATTTCCCGAAAAAAGGGAAACTGCGGCGGCCGCTGCGAAAGAAAAAGTTCTGCATGGATTTACTTATGCTTCTACCTGCACTGCATTGATGGAAATCCCATGGGAAACTCTTTAAGTTTGGCTTATCGAGTTTTTGTTTTCAAGTGCTGTAATCTGTAGTATAATAAAAATTTAGGAGAAATTGCGTCATCACGAGGAAAGGATGTTCTTAATTTGCGAACTCTGATTATCATTCCTGCCTATAACGAGTCCCAAAATATTGTCCGCGTTGTGGACAACCTGATTCAGAATTTTCCGCAATATGACTATGTAGTCATCAATGACGGCAGTCATGACCAAACCGCTCAGATCTGCCGCGATCACGGCTATTGTTTAATTGATCAGCCAATCAATCTGGGGCTTGCCGGTGCATTTCAAACTGGAATGAAATATGCAATGCAGAATCATTACGATGCTGCGATCCAATTCGACGGCGACGGACAGCATCGTCCCGAATTTATCGGAGCCATGGAAGAAAAGATCAAAGAAGGCTATGATGTTGTGATCGGCAGCCGTTTTGTCTCAGCAGAAAAGCCTAAAACTCTGCGGATGTTAGGGAACAATCTGATCGAAACTTTTATCCATATGACAACCCATAAAACGATCACCGACCCTACCAGCGGAATGCGAATGTTCAGCCGCCGGGTGATTCGAATTCTCGCAACTGAAATCAACGATGGCCCCGAACCGGATACAATTGCACATCTGATTCGCAGCGGCGCAAAAGTCTGCGAAGTACAGGTTAAAATGGATGACCGAATTGCTGGAGAAAGCTACCTGAATCTGTCTCGGAGTATCCGTTACATGGCAACGATTTGTATCAGCATCGTCTTTATCGGATGGTTTCGGCAAAAAGTTGATCTTGGAAAAGAGGAGGTTCTCTCATGACAATCTGGTTTCGAATTCTGCTGTTTTTAGCTGCCATCCTTTCTCTTCAGCTTGTTTTACGAAATATTCGCAAATCAAAGCTCCTGATCTCCGACAGCCTTTTCTGGATCTTCTTTTCCGCCATTTTGGTCATTCTGGCCATTTTCCCACAGATCGCTTATGTAGTCTCTGATTTATTGGGAATCCAATCTCCAGTAAATCTTGTCTATTTGGTCATTATTGCCCTTTTGATCTGGCGTGTTTTTAAACTGTATCTGCGCGTCTCTTCCATGGATACAAAATTAAAGGAGCTCGCACAGCGAATTGCGCTGAACGAAAACAAAGCTCTTTTTCAAAAAGAAAATATCTTTCCTAATAAAGGAGGTAGAACCTCTTGAAAAAAGTGATTACCTACGGAACTTATGACCTGTTACATTATGGACACCTTGCTCTTTTAAAGCATGCCAAAGCATTAGGAGATTATTTAATCGTCGGCGTTACTTCTGATGCATTTGACCGAAGCCGTGGAAAACTTAATGTAAAACAATCTACTGCAGAGCGAATCGAAGCGGTAAAAGCAACCGGTATTGCTGATAAAATCATTGTAGAAGAATATGAAGGACAAAAAATCGACGACATTCAAAAATATAATGTAGATATTTTTACCGTTGGCTCAGATTGGGTCGGCAAATTTGATTATCTTAATAATTACTGCAAAGTTGTTTATTTACCTCGCACTGAGGGCATTAGCAGTACAAAATTGCGAACAAATGAAAATCCGATTATTCAGTTGGGAATAATCGGCGTTAATAGTCCTTCTGCTCGTTTTTTTGAAGAAAGCCTTTTTGTAAATGGAATTCACATATCAGGGGCTTACGACCCAGATTCAGCTAAAGCACAAAAGTTTTGTCAGAATTATGATTTAAAAACATATTTAACCCTAAACACTCTATTTGCAGACTGTGATGCTGTCTTTATTAACCTTCCCATCAATCGCCATCAAAACATTATTATAAAAAGTCTTGAGTCTGACTGTCATGTGATTTGCGACGCACCGGCTTTTCTTTCATCAGAAGACGCAAAAAAAGCATTTGAATTTGCTGCTCAAAAGAATTTGGTTCTCTTTGAAGGGATCAAAACTCTTTTTTTCCCTGCCTTTCAGCATTTATTATTGCTTGTCCGGAGTGGCTTGATTGGAAACATTAAAAATATCGATGTTTCCTGTAGTCAAATTCCAAATTCTATAGAGACAATTCAGCAAGATCCTTATCAGGGTAGCTTTTATGATTGGGGAGCTACCGCACTTTTACCTATCATCAAAATTTTAGGAACAGATTATAAAAACTGTAATTTATACAATTTCGAACAAAATCATTTCAGCTATTTAACTTGCGGACTTCTGGAATATCCTTCCGCAATCGGAACTTTTAAAGCCGGAAAGGGGATCAAAACAGAAGGCAGTCTAATCATCACAGGAGAAAAGGGTTATATTTATGTACCTGCTCCTTGGTGGAAGCCAGATTATTTTGAGGTAAGATATGAAGATTTACGAGCTACTCGAAAGTATTTTTATAAATATGAGGGTGAAGGAATCCGCTATGAAATTCTTGAATTCTTAAAAATGATAAATACCGGAATGCTCAATAATTATAAATATCCTCAAGAGGAAATTTTGAAGATTGCACAGATCATAGAACAATTTTCTTCTCCCAATACAAAAGCCATACAGAAAGGATAAATAAAATGTATTACGTAAATCCAAATATCAAAAATACCGTTCGTGTTTTTCCTCCACAAGATCGTTATTCATATCATCGCTATGATATGAACGAAAATCCAGAGGGACTTCCAAAAGAGTTTGTCGACTCTGTCCTCCATGAAATCACTCCTGAATTTTTATCCATATATCCGGAACCGGACCGCTTTCTCAATAAATATGCTTCTTATATTGGAGCGAATTATGAAAATGTCCTTACTACCAATGGATCTGACATGGCTATTCGCTATGTATTAGAAACCTTTGGAGAACCCGGAAAAAATGTTGTTACTGTAACCCCTTCTTTTGAGATGTACTGGGTCAACTGCAGCATTCTTGGATTACACCATAAACCAGTTTCTTATGGTCCAGATCTTACCATTAACATTGATTCCATTTTAAAAGCGATCGACGATGACACTAGAATTGTCGTTTTACTGAATCCAAATAATCCTGTTGGAAATGTCTATACAGATGAAGAACTTCAAAAAGTAATTGACCGAGCAGAAAAAGTTGGTGCTATTGTAATTATTGATGAGGCATATTATTATTTCTACGATCATTCTTTTATTCGTTATGCACTCACCAAAAAAAATGTAATCGTTTTTCGTACTTTTTCAAAATTATTTTCTCTTGCTGCTTGCCGTTTAGGTGTTATTATTAGCAATCCAGAGATTGTTCACGAAATCAAAAATGGGCGTCTTACTTTTGATACCAACGCAATAGCACTACTTTTCGCAGAACGAATTCTTGATCACCCGGACATGATTGACCAGCTCATTAAAACTGAAAAGGAAGGAAAAGCTTACATTCTTGAAAAGCTACATGAAAATGGATATTCTGCACGTGACTGCCGCGGAAACTTTATTTTTGTAGAACCAAAACATTCTGCTGCCATTGTCGAAAAAGAATTAAGAGAACAGAAAAAAGTTCTGGTTAAATCCTTTGGAAATGATCTTCTAAAAAAATATTTGCGGGTCTCTGTTGGCTCTAAAAACTCTATGGGCTTTTTCTTAAAAGCATTCCTAGAAGTTGATGGAAATAAGAGTTTATAATAAAAACAGTTAAGAAAAGATTAGTAATTGACTTTTCTTTTTTTAATTATAGGAGAGAAAATAAATGGCTTACCTTCAGTATGATCCACTTGTTCTAGAACAAATTCAAAAGATAGAATTGGAAATTTTAGCTGAATTTGTACGAATATGTAATAAATATTCATTAGATTATTTTTTAAATTATGGAACACTCTTAGGAGCTATTCGTCATAAAGGATTTATTCCGTGGGACGATGATGTGGATGTTTGTATGCCAAGAAAAGATTACGAGCAATTTTTAAAAATTTCAGAAAAAGAATTTAATGGAAAATTTAAGCTTTCTGGTCCAGATGTTAAAAATCATTATTATAATCTAATTTTAAATATCAGCAAAGTGGGAACACGTTTTTGCACTTCTTATGATCATGGGAATTATCATATCGGTATTTTCATTGAAATTTATCCTTATGACAGTCTAGCTGAGAATTTAAAGGAACGTAAACGTCAGATTCGCAAAACTGCTTTTTTTCAACAATTATATCTTGTATATAATGTGGATTTTCTAAAAAATAGTGTTTCAAAAACGGCAAAAAACTTTTTTCCGCGACTTGTAAGTTATATTGTACATATCTTACTCCATCTCTTCCATGTGCATGAAGATTGGATTATTCGCAAACATCACGAAGCGTCTACAGCATATAATGGAAAAAGTTCTATATTAGCACAATTTGTGGCTGGTGTTGTTGAGGAAGGTTCTCTCCAATTTAATGATCTTTATCCTCTACGTGAAGTTCCTTTTGAAAACATTATGGTCAAAATACCAAATCAGTATGATAAATTATTACGTTCTTTGTATGGAGATTATATGCAACTCCCTCCAGAAGATCAACGACAAAATCATTATCCTTATTTATTAGAGTTTCATGATGGCATAGATAACTGATCTTTTATTTTGGTTTTAAAAAGCAGATAGAAACTATTTTATTAGTTTCTATCTGCTTTTTTTATCATTCCTTATTTAATAAACGCTGTAAAACCGATTTCTCCGTGATGAATTCCCTGTATCGCAAAACCGCCGTTATGTACTTCTCCAAAAAGTTCCAGTGTATCGCCAAGCTTACTTTCTTTCTGATAATTGATCTGCACATGATGGTAGTTTCGAAAAGTTTCCGGTAAAAAGTCTTCAATAATATCTCCGTAAATCGTATTGGTCAGATGTCCGTTACGGTCAAGGTCACTATATCGAATTGGACGATCTCCCAGCTTCGGCATCTCTTCAAAGCGCAGCCGTTCAGGACGTTCCTTCTTTTCTGCCTGCAGCGGACAGAATATCCGGTATTGATAAATTTTGTCCGGCCTTAATGGCTTATGTTCCACAAAATCCACGACTACACTCACCTGTAAAATTCGGACAATTTCTTTTCCCTCTGATTGAAAAGAAAACTCCCGATAAAACTGAACGCCGCTTGTTCCCAAAGGGCGTGTTACGATTGTCAGTTGTTCGTTGCGCTGCGGCAGGCGGTGAATCGTCACCTGATTTGTTGTGATCAAAAAAGCTTTCTGCTCTTTCATCAACCATTCATAGCCCATGCCGATTCCATCCATATGCTCTTCTCCAGTTTCCTGCTCCATCCGCAGTAAAGCTGAAAGCCGAATATTTCCGGCGGCACCGATTTGATAGCTTGCTACCCGTGCCTTTCGTTCAAACTTGGCAACAGCGATCCCTGTTTTCGGGTTTACATATGGATCTGCTTTTTTGATCTCTTCATCCGTCATCTGAAAGACCTCCCTCTTTTGCAAATTTTAAGACAGGGAATCCTTAGAAAGACAGCTCATTTCTGTCCTCTCAAGGATTCCCTGTTCCTGATTTTTTGTTCGAATCTTATTTAATCGGCTTTAATACTTCGATTCCGCCCATATACGGCCGCAAAACTTCCGGCACAATAACAGAACCATCTGCCTGCTGATTTTGCTCTACGATTGCGGGCAGCAACCGGGAAGTTGCCAATCCGGAAGCGTTGAGTGTATGAACAAAATGCAGTTTTTTGTCTTTGCCGCGATATTTGATGTTTCCGCGACGCGCTTGATAGGTTCTTGCGTTAGAAGCCGAAGAAACTTCCTTATAAATTTCCATCGAAGGAATCCAAACTTCGATATCATAGGTGCGCGCCATGCTGAACGAGCAGTCTCCCGCTGCCAAACGGGACAAGCGATAGTGAAGACCCAGTTCCTGCACAAGACGCTCCGCTTTGCCTACTAGTTCTTTGAATGCTGCATCGCTGCGATCTTCGGTTGTATACTGCACCATTTCAACTTTATTGAACTGATGCCCGCGGATCATTCCGCGTTCCTCGCTGCGATAAGAGCCTGCTTCACGGCGATAGCAGGGAGTATAGGCAATATATTTATGTGGCAACTCGTCTTCTGTTAAAATCTCATCACGATGGAGATTCACGAGCGCTGTTTCGGCTGTTGGCAGCAAGAATTTTTTATCCGTGCTGGTGGGGTTTGCAATCCAGTAATCCTCGTCTACAAACTTTGGAAACTGTCCTGCTACATATCCGCATTCATATTTGAGCATGTGCGGCGGAAGAATCAATTCATATCCATCCGAAATATGCTCATTAATAAAGAAATTAAGCAGCGCCCATTCCAATCTAGAACCCATGCCGCGATAAATCCATGCACCGTTTCCAGCAAGCTTTGCCCCACGGGGATAGTCGATCAGGCCAAGATTCTCACAGAGAGTCACATGATCTTTTGCTTTAAAATCAAAAACCGGTTTTTCTTTAAAATAATGATCCGGAATGTTCTGCTCTTTTCCGCCGGCCTGTACATCTTCATCCGGAAGGTTCGGCAAGGACAGCATTTTGGTTTTCTGGGCTCCTTCTATCTCAACAAGCTTTGCGTTCTGCTCTTTCACTTCTTCCGAAAGCAGCTTCATTTTCTTCAGCACTTCAGAAGTATCTCCGCCTGCTTTTTTAATCTTCGGAACCTCTTTAGAAGCCGCATTCTGCTCCGCCTTTTTTGTCTCGACTGCACCGGTCAACTCGCGGCGCTTTTCATCGAGGGCAAGAATTTCATCAATCACATTGTCCAGATTCATTTCTCTTTTCTGGATTGCCTTTTTTACATAGTCAGGGTTTTCCCGAATCAATTTGATATCCAGCATGGTTTGCTAACTCCTTTTATCGTTTACTCATTACAGTTTTTCCCATTTTTTATGAAATTAAGCACTTATTCTTCAAACATTCGCAAAAGATTTTTTAAATCTTCTTCATTGCGGAATTCAATCTGTAAAAATCCCTTTCCACGGGTTCCACTTACCTTTACTCTGCGCCCTAACTGCTCATGCAGAGAAAGTGCAACCTCTTCGTAATAAGGATTTTTCTTCTTTAAATTTGTCTTTGACGTAGAACTCTTTGCAAGCTTTTCTAAATCACGAACCGTAATTTCTTCTTTAAGACAGCGTTTTGCAAGAGAAATCTGTAATTCTTTTGGAAATGCCAGAAGCGCTCTTCCCTGTCCTGCTGAAAGGCTGCCGTCACTAATCAGCTTTTGAATTTCCTGCGGCAGAGATAAAAGCCGCAGCGCATTGGCAACCGCCGGGCGGGAACGTCCGACTGTTTTTGCGACACTCTCCTGGGTATAACCATATGAATCCATCAAAGACTGATAACCCTTTGCTTCTTCCAGCGGATTCAGGTCTTCCCTCTGCAGATTTTCGATCAATGCAAGCTGCATTACCTCTTCATCAGAGAGGTCTCGCACCAGCGCCGGAACCGTCTGCACCCCCGCCATACGGGCTGCTCTCCAACGGCGTTCTCCGGCGACAATTTGATAGCCACCCCCCTCTAAAAGCGGCCGCACAAGAAGTGGCTGTAAAATGCCATGCTGTGAAATGGAATCCGCCAAATCGGCAAGTGCCTCTTCGTCAAAATCCTTTCTCGGCTGATTTCGGTTCGGTTCCAACTCGCTCAGCTTCAACTCGATTGACCGTGGGCCCGCCTCAATATCATTCTCAGCAAAGATTGCATCCAAGCCTTTTCCCAATCCGCGCTTTTTCTCTTTCAATACTTCACCCCTCCTCTGCTGCTTTTTCTATGATTTCTTTTCCTAATTCATTATAGGCCAATGCACCTTTATTGCTCTTATCAAAATATTGAATTGGTTTTCCAAAGCTCGGTGCTTCTGAAAGCCGCACGGTTCTTGGAATAACGGCTGCAAACACTTTCTTTGGAAAATATTTTTTTACTTCTCCGACCACCTGTTGCGTCAGATTAAGCCTGCCGTCATACATGGTCAAAAGGACTCCTTCAATTTCTAAATGCGAATTATAAAGCCGTTTTACTCGCTTTACGCTGTTCATCAGTTGGCTTAGCCCCTCTAAGGCATAATATTCGCATTGAATGGGCATTAAAATAGAGTCGGCAGCACAAAGGGCATTGGTTGTAATAATTCCGAGAGATGGAGGGCAATCAATCAGAATCATATCATATTTTTCGCGCAAAGGTGCCAAATCAAGGCGGAGAATTGATTCCCGATGGCTTTGCTCCACTAATTCTATCTCTGCAGCCGCCAGATCGAGACTACTTGGCAGAATATCAAGATTTTCAAATGCCGTATGTAAAAGAACTTCTGCGGCAGTTGCCTGCCCAATCAGCATCTCATATGTTGTCTTTTTTAGACTGCGACGATTAATTCCTACCCCGCTGGATGAATTCCCCTGCGGATCAATATCTACCAGCAACGTCTTTTTTCCTGCTAATCCCAATGCAGAAGAAAGATTTACCGCCGTTGTGGTCTTTCCAACGCCGCCTTTTTGGTTCGCTATCGCAATGATCTTGCCCATTTCGCTCCACCTCCCCCAATTTTTCTAAAATTGGACTTGGTTTTTATTATATCACTTCTCTCTTTTTGAGACAACCATCTTTGCCCTTTTCTACAGATGTTTTTACATGTTTCACGTGAAACAGCGCGCAAAAAGGGACCCGGCAATTTGATACCGAGCCCCTGCTTGCGGGAAAAATGATAAGGAAATGGATGACTTGTAATTAATTTTAGGCAGGCCGTTTTTTTTGTGGAATTCGGATAATCCATTCGAGGCAATCCTCTTTTTTGTTGCATGACGCTTCGGCCTGCACCCCGGCGCTCTGCAATGTTTTTACTGCGTGATCGATTGTATTTCCAAAAATCCGCACATCCTTGATAATTAAAAGTCTGCGTGGTGCGGAAGATTTTTGCTTCTTATTTGGATTTAGAAGTTTGTCCACCATCTGTTCCGTCTGCTGGACATTTAATTTTTGACTTAAAATGGAGTCCAATGTTTTTTGACGGGATTTTTCCGGCAGACGAAGCAGCGCTCTAGCGTGACGTTCTGTGAGCCCTGCAGAAATAATTTGTTGCCGCAAATCAGGAGAAAGATTCAGCAGCCGTAATTTATTTGCCACTGAAGACTGACTTTTCCCCAAACGCCGCGCACATTCTTCCTGCGTCAGGTTAGCTTTTTCCATTAGGCGCCGGATTCCCTCTGCTTCTTCAAACAGATTCAAATTAGAACGCTGCAAGTTTTCGATCAATGCCATAACCGCACTCTCATTATCAGAATATTCCGAAAGAACCGCTGGAATTACCCATAATCCCGCCATTTTACAAGCGCGAAGCCGCCGTTCTCCCGCTACCAGTTCATATCCTTTAAAAGTTCTGCGAACAACAATTGGCTGAATTAAGCCGTTTCTCTGGATACTCTCTGCAAGGGAACGAAGTTCTTCTTCTCCGAAAAATCTTCTTGGCTGAGAGGGATTCGGATGGATCGCGTCAATATTCAGTTCTAAAATTTTCTGACGCATTTTTGATTTTTCCCTCCCGCCTTGTCCATAGAATACCATATGAAAAGCTAAAGATTTTGTCACTTTCTGCGAACAATTTTAAAAAGATTTAGAAAAATTTTCAATAAAAAGGCCCGCCTTTTCTCTGTAAGCTTACAAAGAAAAAACAGGTCTTTTTTGTTTTTTATAAATGCTGTTTTTTTATTTTTCCACCCGGACGCGGATATTTTTTCGGCATTAATCGTTTTTGCCGAATTAAAATCAAACTTCTGCCTTCGCCATCCGGCAAAGAATATTTTTTGACTGCTTCAACCTCTGCACCAAGTTTTTTTAAAGCATGTTCGGCAGACTGAATCTCCTGCTCAGGCTGCGGCCCTTTCATTGCGCAAAAAATGCCGCCCTGTTTTAAAAACGGTAAACAATATTCGCAAAGAAGGGGAAGCTGAGCTACTGCTCGTGCAGAAACAAAATCAAATTTTCCACGCAGTTCCAATTTTTGTCCACATTCTTCTGCTCTGCCATGAATTTGCTTTGTTTCAATTTGCAGTTTTTGGCAAATATCTTCTAGTACACGCAAGCGCTTTTGAAGACTGTCAAGCAAAGTAACCGAAAGGGATGGTTCAAAAAGCTTTAGCGGAATTCCAGGAAAGCCGGCGCCGGAACCAATATCGATCAGGTTTTTCCCAGAAAAATCGACAAATTTTGTCAGATACAAACAGTCAATAAAGTGCTTCATCACCGCTTCTTTTGGATCAGTAACTGCAGTCAGATTAATTTTCTGATTCCATTCGAGAAGTTCTTCCAAATAGACCTGAAAAGCTTTCGCTAATTGGGGAGTTATTTTAATTTTGCAGATTTCTGCTTGTTCGATCAGATAGGATTCAATGTTCTCCATTGATCAGTTCCTTTCTACTTTCCTTCTGCAGCCAAATTAAAAGTACACTGATATCGGCAGGGCTGACTCCCGAAATTCGGCTTGCCTGCCCAATATTGGCAGGGCGCACACAATTCAGTTTTTCCTGTGCCTCCGAGCGCAGTCCTGTAATTGTTTGATAGTCTGTCCCTTTCGGAAGCTGTTTTCCTTCTAATCGGCGCATTTCTTCAATCTCAGATTTTTGACGTCGAATATATCCTTCGTATTTTAGTTCAATCTCTACGTTTTCAAAAATTGCTTCCGGAAGTTTCGGACGA
Source organism: Ruminococcaceae bacterium UBA5450 (assembly GCA_002424295.1). Taxonomy (GTDB): domain Bacteria; phylum Bacillota; class Clostridia; order Oscillospirales; family Acutalibacteraceae; genus Caproicibacterium. The sequence continues at coordinate 22,604 of DIQY01000026.1, forward strand.
GCCGTATCCACAGGCTCCAAAACTTTATAAGAAAGTTCCGGCCGTTTTAACAAATCAGAAAGTCTTGCTCCGCTGGAAACCGGTGTTGTTCCACGTGAAACAAGAAGCTGATTTAGTGTCTCCGACGGCGATAGAATGGTCTTTTCTGCACGTGTTCTTTCTTCTTTTTTCTGTTCTTCCTTTTGGAGAAAGCGTTCCCAACGCTCATCTGAAATCAAGCCGATTTTTCTTCCAATCGGGGTCAGGCGCTCATCTGCATTATCTTGCCGCAGCACCAACCGATATTCACTGCGGGAAGTCATCATGCGATAAGGATCCATTACCCCTTTTGTCACCAAATCATCTACTAACGTTCCAATATAAGAACTCGCTCGATCAAGAATCATTGGCGGACGATTTTTTACTTTCAATGCTGCATTAATCCCTGCAACAATTCCCTGCGCGGCGGCTTCTTCATATCCGGAAGATCCATTAAACTGTCCGGCCCCATAAAGGCCCGGAAAATCTGTAAACTCCAATGTATTTTCCATTTGCAGAGGGTCCACACAATCATATTCGATTGCATAGGCAAATCGCATGATCTGCACATGTTCCAGCCCTTTAATGGTATGATAAAACGCCAGCTGCACATCTTCCGGCAAAGAAGAGCTCATGCCCTGCAAATACATTTCTTCCGTATCCATTCCGCACGGCTCAATAAAAAGCTGGTGACGCGGCTTGTCTTTGAAGCGCATAATTTTATCTTCAATACTAGGGCAGTACCGCGGCCCAATTCCTTCAATTTTTCCTGCATAAAGGGGACTGCGACCAATGTTTTTCAGAATGATCTCTTTTGTACGGTCATTTGTCCACGAAACATGACATACCGCCTTATTCTTTCCCGGAACAAGCGTATCATAGGAAAATGGAACAACCGGCTCATCTCCGCACTGCTTTTCAAGCCCTGTAAAGTCAATCGATCCACGCTTCACCCGCGCCGGCGTTCCGGTCTTAAAACGGCGCAGATGAAGACCTAATTTTACAAGACTCTGTGTGAGAAAACTTGCGGGAAACATTCCATCCGGCCCACTTTTATAACTGACATCTCCTACATAAATTTTTCCTCCGAGAAAAGTTCCTGTCGCAATCACTACCGCTTTTGTGTGATAGACAGCTCCCATTCGAGTAACAAGCCTCCAGCCATCCTCTTCTTTCGTCAACTCCGTTACTTCGGCTTGCTTAAGCTCCAATCCATCCTGTAATTCCAGCTTATGCTTCATTACTTTGGAATACTCCCGGCGGTCAATCTGACACCGCAGAGAATGTACAGCCGGTCCTTTTCCTAAATTCAGCATACGGCTCTGCAAAAATGTCTGATCCGCTGTTTTTCCCATTTCTCCGCCCAACGCATCAATTTCTCTCACAAGATGCCCTTTTGCTGTTCCTCCAATGCAAGGATTACAAGGACAATTTCCGACTGCATCCAAATTGATCGTAAAAACGATTGTCTTCGCGCCAAGCCGCGCACTGGCAAGCCCTGCCTCTATTCCGGCATGTCCTGCACCGATGACCGCAACCTCACAATTTTCCGCTTCATACTCAGTTTCCATGTTCTGTCTCCCTTATAATTTTCCACATTGTCCGTATTTTAAGTTGAAAACTATTTGCCTACACAGAAGTTTTTAAAAACTTCCTCTACGACCGCATCGGTCACTCGTTCTCCGGTAAATTCCAAAATTGCAGAAAGTGCTCCTTCAACGCTAACAGTAACCGCATCCAGCGTCATTCCGCTTAAAAATGCATCCCGCGCTTCTTTTGTGCATTCCAATGCCCGCCGAATCACATCTTTTTGACGTTCCGTAAATAGAATTCCTGCTGAAGGATCAATCTCTCCTGTATGAAAAATTGTTTTAATCGCATCCGTCAGTGCTTCTATTCCTTCGCCTTTTAATGCCGATATATATACTTTTTGTTTAATATACTTATTAATATACTTTTCGTCTAATTTATTCTGCAAATCCGCTTTATTAATGACTGCAATTGCCGGAACATTTCCAATCGACTGCAAAAGTTTCTGATCTTCTTCTGTAAGTGACTCAGAAGAATCAAAGACCGCAAGAATCAGCTGTGCATGATTTAGACGTTCTTTTGTTCTCTCAACACCAATTTGTTCAATCGGATCACTGCTTTCCCGCAGGCCGGCGGTATCTGCAAGGTGAAGTGGAATCTCATCCAGAGAGACCGTATCTTCTACAATATCTCTCGTCGTCCCCGCAAAAGCCGTTACAATGCTTTTTTGTGTTCCAGAGAGTAAATTCATCAATGTACTCTTTCCCACGTTAGGACGTCCTACAATGACCGTATCAATGCCATCACAGAGAACTTGACCTGCTCCAAACCCATCATAAAGTTTTTGCAGACGATCCGTGCTATCACAAAGTTGTTTTTTCAACACTTCATTATCCACCTGCGGTACATCATCATCAGGATAATCTGCCCAAGCTGCCAAATGAGAGGTCGCATCCATCAACTCGTCTTTCACTTTGTAAATTGATTCATGAAGTTTTCCGGATTGTCCTGCGCGGGCAGCACGAGCAGCACCTTCACTTTTTGCACCGATCATTTCCATAACGGATTCTGCCTGCGTCAAATCCATCTTTCCATTCAGAAAAGCCTGTTTTGTAAATTCTCCCGGTTCTGCCGGACGTGCTCCTGCCGCATAACAGGCAGAGAGCAGCTTTCTCAAAAGAAATGGACCTCCATGACAGGAAAGTTCCACTACATTTTCGCCCGTATAGCTTTTTGGAGCGCGAAAATTGGAAGCAACACATTGATCAAATGTCTCTTTTCCATCAGAAACAGTCCCAAATAGGGAAGTATACCCAGGCAAAGATTCTATTTTTTTACCCGAAACGGAATGAAAAACCCGATCGGCAATTTTTTGAGCATCGGCTCCAGAAATCCGTACGATTCCAATCCCACCTTCTCCAGGCGGTGTACTGATTGCAGCAATGGTTCTCATATAAAAAAGCGACTCCTTTTTGAAATCATCAGATAAAAGGGGAGACGCCGCGATCTAAACGCGGACGCCTCCCCGATTTTTTTATGCATCCATGCACGATCTCTGCGGCAATGGTTTTTTATTCTTCCTTCTCTTTTTTGACATCAATTCTGCCATAAAGAACTGGTGTTTTTGCCTCTGCAGAAGCGGCTCTCTGCTCTGAGTTAGGAGAATGAAAAGTGGGTTTTTCTTCTGGAGAACGATCAATTCTGCCATAAACCGGTGCAGAATAATTTGTTTTTGCAGGATAGCGATTGTTTTGGTATGGCCTATTCTGCCCCTGAAATCCGCCACTGCGATTATTATTATAAGGACGTCTGTTGTTATTCCTATAATTTACTGGACGCTCTCCGGCTTCCGGACCAATCACAACATGACGGGCAAGATCTTGTCCTTCACTCCAGCTTTTTGCGCCTTCTATTTCAGAAACAGCGGTATGAATAATTCTGCGCTCATAGGGATTCATTGGCTCCAACGGAAAATTACGACCATACTTCAGCGATTTTCCTGCCATTTTCTTTCCGAGCGCTTCCAATGTTTCACGGCGCTTTTCCCGATAATTTCCAATATCCAGCGTAATACGAAAATAATCATCTCGTTTATGATTGACAACAAGGCCGCTCAAATACTGCAGGGCATCCAGAGTTTCTCCACGATGACCAATAATAAAGCCAACATCTTCTCCGGTAATCGTTAACATCGCACCATTTTTCTGCGGCTCCGTTTTGATTTCGACCTCATCTAAACCCATCGCATCTAAAATCGAAGAAAGATAATTTTTCGCAATTTCTGTGGAATTATCTTCTATATAAGCTCTTACTTTCCCAGGATTTCCTCCAAAAAGACCAAGCGTCTTTTTGATTGGAAGCTCGAGAACTTCATACTCGACTTCGTCTGATTCCACCCCGAGTTTCTGATAAGCATCTTCTTTTGCTTTTTCTACAGTATCTCCAATCCCGATGGCTTCTTTCATCGCTGCTTCCTCCTTTTGAGAGCATTTTTATTCCAAAAAACACTTATTCTCTCTTTATTTTTTTTTTCCTAAGTAATCATTGGAACTTTTTGTTTTTGCCGACAATTTCCCAGAAGAATTTTTCTCCTGTGCATCTTTACTCCCTGCAGTTTTCTTTTTCTTTGCCTTTTGTGCTTCCATGCGTCTCTCTAATTTTTCTGCAAGCTGTAACTGAACTTCAGCCGGAAGCGGTACTTTCTCTGCTTCATTAAGTTCCATCCTTGCAAGATGAGAAGCCTCTACATGAGAGTTCATAACTTCCGGTGAATAATATTTATTCATCAAAAGCATTCGTCCAATATTTAGAATGGAGTTCACAATATAATAAAGGCCAACACCGGCTGGAATTACAGCAGCCAGATACGCCATATAGATTGCCATACCATACATTAAAGCCTTCATACAACCCATTTGCTGCTGCATTCCGGGCTGCATTTTATTCATGAAAAACTGCATACATATCTGTAAAACCAAACACAAAAGTGGAATTACAAACAGATTACTGTGGAAGAGCTGTCCAAAAAAGTCAGACGAAGAAGTTGGAGAATCCAGAAGATCCATCCCAAGAAAAGAAAATCCTTTACTGAAAGAATCTAACTTTTCGGTTTCTTCCGGAGTCAGTGTTGAGAGCTGTCCCTTTACGTTATCGTAATTCTTTACAATCTTCAGTTCTCCGTAGAACTGGTTTAATCCTAAAAAGCCAGCGTCTGTCTGCTGATATCCCGGAACATGGTCTGCAACACTCTTAATCTCTGCAATATGATCACTCTGAATGTGCAGCGTATTCGAAAGAGGCATTGCAAAAGAATAGAACAATCCCATCATGATCAATAACGGCAGTAACATTGTTAAACAGCCGCCGGTAGGTTTGACTCCTTCTTTTTCATAAAGCTTCTGCTGCTCTTCTGCCAAACGAGCTTTATCGTTAGCATAAATTTTTTGCAGTTCCTTCATTTTTTTCTGAATTTTCTGCATTCCAACGGAACTGCGCTGCTGCTTAATATAAAACGGAATCTGAATTGCAAATACCAAAATAGTAAATAGGATAATTGCAACACCAAAGTTTTTTACCAGTGAAAACAAAAACCACAGCACATATCCAAAGACGCTGCCAATTGAACTAAAAATCTGGCTCATATTTTTTTGGTCTCCTCATTTGATTTGCTTTTTTCCGGAACAGGATCATATCCGCCCCGGCTGAACGGATTACATCGTAAAATTCTCCATATTGCAAGTAAGCCTCCTTTTAAGGCTCCAAAACGCTCGATTGCCTCTTTTGCATAGGCAGAACAGGTTGGAATATACTTGCAGCAGGGTGGGTGCCGCGGAGAAATTACTTTTTGATAAAATTCAATGAGCTTTAAAAAAAGCTTTTTTATCATTCTTTGGAAGCTCCCTAATTATTTTCAATCTCTTTTTTTTCTTCCTGTTTTAAAATTCCGGATTTTTGAAAAAGCATTTCTATTTTCTTTTTTACATCTGTACTTTTTACAAATGGGGTACGGCTACGGGCCACCACAATCATATCATAACTGCCCTCTATTTTCGGCAGAACTTCCCGCAGAGCCGCCCGAATGATTCTGCGCGAACGATTTCGCATGACTGCATTACCAATCTTTTTACTGGTCGTAATCCCAACCCGACAAGTTTTTAAACGATTTTTTTTGAGATAGATTACCACCAGTGGACTTACAAGACTTTTTCCACGGCCATAGATCCGGCGGAAATCACGATTTTCTTTTATCGAAACAAAACAGTCCATCAGGTCACTCCGATACAAAAATGTGCCATACAACAAAGGGCCACAATCGTGGCCCTTTTCGTTGATTCATTAATAGGACAGGCTCTTCCGGCCTTTTGCACGACGGCGGGAAAGTACCTTGCGGCCATTTTTTGTAGACATTCTTTTCCGAAAGCCATGCTCCTTCTGACGATGGAGTTTCTTAGGCTGATAGGTTCTAAGCATTTTAAAAACCCTCCTTTCGGGTATAAACCTTGCAATTTAGAATTATAGCGTAAAATGCAAGAGCCTGTCAAGCAAAATCATACAATTGAATGAAAAAGAAAATTTTTTTTAATGATTAGAAATTAATTAGAAATTTTTTCTCCAAATAATGCAAGAAATAGCAAAATAAATTGATCTTTTTCAAATTTCGAAAACAGAAAAAAGCCAGCAATAAATTTGCAAACTGACCAAATTTATGGTAGGATATAAAAGTGTATTAATATATTTAAATGTAATGGCAATTTTCCGCCTTACTGAAGTATACGGAGGAAAAAAATCGAATGGATTTTACACCCGAAACATGGGAATTGATCTGTGATTACTGTCGTTCCCAGATTACTGAAGTAGCCTATACAACGTGGATCAGCCGAATTGAACCAATCAATCTTGATTTTTCAACGGGAACTGCCACGCTGAAAGTTCCAAATGAATTTCATAAACAAACAATTCTGCATTATTATGCGGATCTTTTAAAGGACGCTTTTCAACAGGTCTTTAACGGACAAACCATCAACCTCGATCTTCAGACTCCCAACGAGATAAAAGAAGCAAAACCACAAGAGGACAAGCTTCCGATGGATGATTATGAATATACATTTGAATCCTTTATTGTTGGTTCCAGCAACAAATTTGCCCATGCTGCCTGTATGGCAGTTGCCACTCAGCCAGCCTCTCGCTATAATCCACTTTTTATTTATGGAAATTCCGGACTTGGAAAAACACATTTGCTCTATGCAATCTGTAACCGAATCAAAAAGGATCATCCGGAAATGAATATTCTCTACATAAAGGGTGACGATTTTACAAACGAACTGATTGAGGCGATCCGCCGCGGAAATACGGCTCAGTTTCATAATTTTTACCGCAACGCAGATATTCTTTTGGTCGATGATATTCAGTTTATCGCCGGCAAAGAATCTACGCAGGAAGAATTCTTTCATACCTTCAACACTCTTTATGAGGCAAAAAAACAGATTGTTTTAACAAGTGATCGTCCTCCAAAAGAAATTGCAACTTTGGAGGATCGTCTGCGCAGCCGTTTCGAATGGGGATTAACCGCAGATATTCAGCCGCCTGATTTTGAAACACGAATTGCAATCATCAAGCGAAAAGAAGAATTGCTTGATATTCATCTGGACGATACAGTAGAGGAATATATTGCAAATCAACTCAAAAGCAATATTCGTCAGCTGGAAGGTGCCGTCAAAAAGATGAAAGCATATTCCATCATTGATGTACCTCCAAATATTTCGACTGCAAGAGCGGCTATCAGTGATATTATCACAAATTCCCAGCCAATTTCTGTTACCGTCGAAAAAATTATTGACGAAGTGGCAAGAACTTATGGAACTGTGCCGGAAGACATTCGTTCCGGAAAGAGAAATTCCAATATCAGTAAAGCACGTCAAGTTGCTATGTATGTGATCAAAGAAGTTCTTGGAATGTCCACTTCTGAAATTGGCGACGAATTTGGAGGAAGAGATCATTCTACTGTAGTCTATGCAATTCAGCAAGTTGAAAAAAATCAAGAAAAGAACAGTCAATTTAAAGCTACAGTCAATGACATCATTAAAAATATTCGTGGCCGATAAATTTTTTTCTGCTGAAAACCGGTTTAAAATCTGTAGAACCCTGTTAATACCCTGTGAAAAACAGAAAAAAGTACTCTTCCAACTTTTCACAGATTTCTAAACTTTTTTTAAACTTTCCCCAACCTGTTTTCCACCACTTATTTTTTATTTGCAGTTTTTAAACTTTGTCCACATTTCTTCTACCGGCTGATTCTAAAAAAGTAGATCCAAAAAATTCAGCTGTCATCTGGATTTTTTCTTACTTTCCACAAATCAACCGCCCCTACTTCTTTTACTAAAATTAAATGAATAGAAAAGAATGATTATCTTAAACGGAGGCCTTCTTCATGAAATTCACCTGCGAAAAACAAAAGCTTGTGGAAGCTGTCTCAAATATTCAACGAGCTGTTTCCGTAAAAAGTTCGATTCCTGCTTTGGAAGGAATTTTCTTAAAAGCAAAAAGCACTTCTATTTTTCTCTGCGGCTATGATTTGGAACTCGGTATGACAACCGAAATTCCCGCGACAGTATCGGAACCCGGAGAAATCGTTCTTTCTGCAAAATTATTTGGCGATATTGTTCGCCGCTTACCGGATGACGGTGTCCATGTAGAAATTGATGATCATAATGTTACTTCTATCAAAAGCGGACAAAGTGATTTTTCAATTGTGGGAATTCCAGCAGAAGAATATCCAGAGTTACCTTCTCTCTCAGAAGAGAAAAGCATTAAAATTGGTTCTTCTGTTTTGAAAAGTATGATTAGACAGACTCTTTTTGCAGTTTCTGAAAATGATGCAAAACCAGTTCATACCGGTACCCTTTTCGATTTGAGTGAAGGAAAGCTTCGTCTTGTCTCCGTTGATGGATATCGCCTGGCCATGCGGGAAGAAGCAGTCCGCGGAGAAGAAGAGATGAATTTTGTTGTTCCCGGAAAAACGCTGCAGGAAATTATGAAACTTTTACCGGATGATGACAGCGAAGCAGAACTGCTCGTCGGAAGTCGTCATATTCTTTCAAAAATTGGTAATTATACAGTCATTTCTCGTCTGTTGGAAGGCTCTTTTCTCGATTACCGCGCTGCAATCCCAGCAAACAGCACATGCGAAATCAAAGTAAAGACGCGTGAATTTATTGACAGCGTGGAACGTGTTTCCCTTGTGATCACGGATCGTCTTAAGAGTCCACTGCATTGCATTTTTGATAATAACGAAATCAGACTTTCCTGTTCCACTCCGCTCGGCCGTGCAAGCGATCAGTTTTCGGCAGAAATTGAGGGAGATTCTATGGATATGGGCTTTAATAATCGTTATCTTCTGGATGCCCTGCGTAATGTAGACAGCGACTTAGTAAAAATTCAGCTCTGTGGTCCGCTTTCTCCTATGAAGGTCGTTCCGGTCGAGGGAAATAGTTTTCTATTCTTGGTCTTACCGGTTCGTATGAAGTCTGAATAAGAAGAGGAGTCAAGATGACTGAAAAAAAATTAGTCCCGATTGATACACCTTTTATCAGGTTGGATTCCCTTTTAAAATTTGTGGGAGCAGTTGATACCGGAGGTCGTGCAAAATATTTGATTCAAAATGGAGAAGTCTCTGTCAATCATGAGATTTGTACGATGCGCGGAAAAAAGCTTCACTCAGGAGATACGGTAGAATTTCAAGAAAATCTTTATGAGGTGTGTGAAAAGTGAAGATTCTTTCCCTAAAAACAGAACATTATCGAAATCTTTTATCAGATTTATTTGTTCCTGGTGAAGGGGTCAATGTTCTCTATGGGGAAAATGCGCAGGGAAAAACAAATCTTCTGGAAGCTTTATGGCTTTTTACCGGAGGAAAAAGTTTTCGCGGAGTAAAAGATTCTGAATTGATCTCTTATGGAGAGCAGGAAGCTTCCTTAATTCTTCATTTTTACAGTGAAGAGCGGGAGCAGACTGCTGAAATCAAAATTTTGAAAAAAAAGAGACAAGCATTTCTCAATGGAATTCTTCTTCGTTCCCCTGGACTTCTCGTTGGAAAAATTGGAGCAGTTATTTTTTCTCCCGAACATCTTTCACTTGTGAGAGAAGGTCCAAATTTGCGCCGTAATTTTTTAGATGCGGCAATTTGTCAAATCAGACCCGGATATGTGCGGATTCTCAATCGTTATTCCAGAACGCTCGATCAGAGAAATGCACTCCTCAAAGATTCTTTTCGCCATCCGGAACTTTTGGATACCATTTCAATTTGGGATGAACGTCTTTCGACAGATGGAGAGATTATAATAAAAGAGAGAGAATCCTATGTAGAATCCATGAAAAATCCTCTTTCCGAGATTTATGAAGGACTCAGCAGCGGAAAAGAGTCCCTTACAGTTCAATATAAACGAAGTGCTGAAAATCTTTTGGAGACACTTTTAAAAAATAGAAAACAAGACCTTCAGGTTGGCTATACCACTTGTGGACCTCATCGGGATGATCTGGAAATTTTTTTAGATGGCAAAAATGTGAGAATGTTTGCTTCTCAGGGACAAAAGAGAAGTGTTGTACTTTCTTTAAAATTGGCGGAAGCTGCACTTTTAAAACAATATTCCGGAGAAAAACCAATGATTCTTCTCGATGATGTTTTGAGTGAATTGGATCATACCAGACAGGAATATCTTTTGAATCATCTTTCAGACTGTCAGGTCATTATTACTTGCTGTGATCCCGGACAGGCAAAAAATCTGAAAAATGGATTTCTTTTTCAGGTAGAAAATGGAACTTTGGAAAGGAAAAAAGCAGAATGTACCTCCATTTAGGGCAGAATAAAATTATTCACAGCAAAGAGATTGTCGGCATTTTTGATTTGGATGTCTGTACAGTTTCCAAAATCACAAGAGAGATGCTTACAGAAAAAGAAAAACAAAATCATATTGTTACTGTTTCACAGGAACTTCCAAAAAGCTTTGTTCTGTGCAGCAGAAAGAAAAATAAAAAATTTGATTTTGAAGAAGTTATCTATCTTTCTCAGCTAAATTCGGCAACTCTTCTAAAGAGAATGGAATCTATGAAAGATAATTAGATTTTATAAAGTTGATAAATATTCAAAGCAATCAAAAGGAGAAAAAATTTATGGCAACTTTACACCGGGCAAAATGTCCATACTGCGGAAAAAAACTAAATTTTTTTCTGGCGTGGACATTAAAAAAAGAAGGCGAATACCGTTGTACAGCCTGTAATGGAATTTCTAATATTATCGTAGAGTCTTTTACACGTATTCTGGCAATGATTGCAATCGCTGTCTCTGCTTTGCTTTTTATTATTTTTGGGTTGATCTTGAATCATATTACATTTTGGCTTGTTCTTTCCGTTATTCTTTTATTCTTTCTTTTCTTTTTACTGAGCAGTTTTACCATTCATCTCGAGCGTCCAGTTGTTAGGCGGCATAGAAAAGCTTATCATTCGGAATCAGTCAATCCGGAACAACTTTATTCTGATGAGAAAGAGCAGTCTCATTTTAATGAGGAGGAAAAATCCGGATTTACAAAACAGATGGATTCGATTATTCTTCCGGAACCAGAAAAACAAAATGAATCGCAACAAACCATTCAAATGAGTCCTATCGAAGAAGCAGATTCTATAAAATTAAAGCCTAATCTGCCTCGTCATTATCGACAGAAAGTAGATCATGCTTTTCAGGATGAGACAATTCGTCGACAGATGCAGAATCCTTATGGAGAGTACATGAAAAATGATGATAAAAAAGAACCATAAATTTTGTCCTTATTGTGGAACAGAATTTACCATGAAGGAAAGAAAAAAACTTTTAAGAGAAAAAAGTTTTTTTTGCGTACATTGCAAAGAAAAATGTACTGTGATTTATAAAAAGCAAATGACCGTCTATTTTCTTTTGGCTTTTCTTCTGCTTTGTCTTCTGAATTGCTTATTGATATGGACAACAATGAATTTCATTTTGATGGCGACTGTTACTTTTCTTTGTGTTGCCGCCGTTTATGAATGCAGAATTTTTCTCATTAGAATTGTAAAAGTATCGCAAAAAGAATAAATGGATGCTTTTTAGTCGAGGAATAGGAGGATCAGAATTGGAAATCAATCAAGTAACGCAGACACGAGAAGCTTATGATGAAAATCAGATTCAGGTGTTGGAAGGTCTAGAAGCTGTGCGGAAACGTCCGGGAATGTATATTGGATCAACCGGAGAAAGAGGACTTCATCATCTTGTTTATGAAATTGT
>DIQY01000026.1:34711-46882 GCA_002424295.1 Ruminococcaceae bacterium UBA5450
AGATAATGGTCGTGGTATTCCGGTTGGAATTAAAAAAAAGACGGGCTTGCCTGCTTTGACGGTCGTCTTTACCGTGTTGCATGCCGGTGGCAAATTCGGCGGCGGCGGATATAAAGTAGCAAGTGGTCTGCACGGCGTTGGTGCTTCTGTTGTAAATGCGCTTTCTATCTGGTTAGAAGTAGAAGTCTATCATAAAGGAAAAATTTATTTTGAACGGTTTGAACGCGGCAAAATAGTTGAAAATATGAGTATAAAAGGGGATTGTCCAAAAGATAAAACCGGTACAACGGTTCGTTTTCTGGCTGATCCTGAAATCTTTAAAGATACAATCGAATATCAATATGAAGTTCTGCAGAAAAGACTGCGGGAACAGGCTTTTTTAAATGCTGGAATTAATATTATTCTCACAGATGAAAGAAATCCTGAAAATAAAATTGAAAATCAGTTCTGCTATGAAGGCGGTATTTCCAGCTTTGTCAAGTTTCTTAATAAAGAAAAAGAGCCGGTTCATCCGGATATTATTCATTTTTCAGCTCCTGCACCGGATGGAAATTCCAATGCCGAAGTGGCAATGCAGTATACGGATTCCTATAACGAAATGATGCTCTCTTTTGCAAACGATGTTCATACAACGGATGGCGGTACTCATGAAGAAGGCTTTAAGCGTGCACTTACCCGTGTGATGAACGATTATGCGAGAAAGCACAATATCTTGAAAGATAGTGACGAAAATCTAAAAGGCGACGACGTCCGTGAAGGTTTGACGGTCATTATCAGCGTGAAAATAAAAGATGCACAATTTGAAAGCCAGACAAAAGCAAGACTTGGAAATACCGAAATTGCAACGCTTGTTAATAATTTAGTCAGCGATAAACTTTCCACTTATCTGGAAGAACATCCAAATGTTGCAAAGGCTATTTTTGAAAAAGCAATGGCTGCTTCCCGTGCAAGAGAGGCTGCGAGAAAAGCAAGGGATCTCGTCAGAAGAAAATCCGCTTTGGAAAGTGCTTCTCTGCCTGGAAAACTTGCAGATTGTCAGAGTCGAAATCCGGAAGAAACTGAAATCTATATTGTCGAAGGCGACTCCGCCGGTGGCTCTGCCAAGGGTGGCCGGGATCGGAAATATCAGGCAATCCTGCCTCTTTGGGGCAAAATGCTGAACGTTGAAAAAGCACGCCTTGATAAAGTTTATGGCAACGAAAAACTGATGCCGGTCGTTACTGCATTAGGTACTGGAATTGGAGAAGAATTTGATCTTTCAAAATTAAGATATGGAAAAATTATTATCATGGCAGATGCTGATGTTGATGGTTCTCATATCCGCACCTTACTTTTGACCTTCTTTTTCCGTTTTATGAAGCCGCTGGTTGAACAGGGACATATTTATCTTGCTCAGCCGCCGCTCTATCAGCTTACGAAAAATAAGCAGCACTATTACGCTTATTCTGATGAAGAACGTGATCAATATATGAAGCAGCTTGGCCAAACTGAAATTCAGCGATACAAAGGCTTGGGCGAGATGGATGCGGAGCAGCTTTGGGATACTACGATGAATCCTGAAACCCGTATCATGCTGAGGGTAGAAGTAGAAGATGCTGCTGCCGCTGATGAGGCATTTACAATTTTGATGGGAGATAAAGTGGAACCGCGCCGCGAATTTATTGAACAGAATGCAAAATATGTTCAAAATCTTGATATCTAAAAGAGGAGGGAATATTTCGAATGGAAGAAAAGAAAATCCCACAGGAAGATTCCACAGAAAAATCTAAAAAAGTGGAAACAGCAGAAGATGTTTTAAAGAGAATAGAAAAAAATTATGACCTAGATGAAGATCTGGATGAAAATTCGAATGATGAAGAAGAAAACGAAGAAAATCATTTAGAATTACAAGAATCTTCAAAACAGCAGGAAAATCAAGAGGAAGAAGTAGAAGAAACAGACCCTCCAACCATTGATATTTCTTATGAGGTCAATCAGGAAGAAATGAGCAATTCACTGATTCACAGCAATTTTTCGGGAGGAAATCTTATTATGTCAATTGTCGCTTGTACAATTGGCGGGATTGGGTTTATCTATTATTTTATAAAAGCTATTAGCAGTGGAATTAACAATTATTATCTTCTTTCATTAATGTGCCTTGGAATTATCTTGATTGCAACTGCTTTTCAGGTTTATATGATTAAGTCCCATGTAAAAAAGATGAATGATAAATTTTTATTTCGCATGAGAGTTTATTCTGATCGGATCGAAATGGGACCAAGAGATAATGCTTTTGTTATGGAAATGAATGGTCAGTATCAAAGCGAGATTTATAAAGAAATGCTGATTATTTATGTGAAACGCAGTATTGTGATTCTTCCAAAACACTGCTGTAATGAAGAGACTTTTGAAAAAATTTATGAAATCGTAAAAGCGGGAACAAAACCCCGCAAAAAATAAATGACAAAGAGATTTTTAGGAGACCCACTTCTGGTGCTCCGACAGACTTGTTCCCATGAAGATTACAGGAGGGCTTTTGTGCGATGGGAAAATAATCTTTCTATTTGGCATCGTCGAGAGTTGAGTTCTTTTTTAATGCTTGGGATTGCAGTAATTTTGACCGCCGGAATTCCAATTTATCGTCTTTGGTCGGTCACCTTTTTTATTCCAGGCCTTTTGATTCTGCTTGCTTTAATGGGAAGTTTCTATTTTTGGAAGCTGAAGCCGAAAGAAATCGAACAATGGGGACAATCTACTTTTCAGGAAAATGCATTATTGGGACTTTCTACGCAATATTTTTTCTATTTTGAGGGAATTTTCTTTCAGAATGATTATGAAGAAGTCTGTGAGTATTGGTCGGATTTTGAAAAATGTGTGGAAGATGATCAATATTTTATTCTTTCCGGCGGGATGGAACGAGGCCTTTTAATCCTTTGCAAAAAAGAAATGACAAAACAAGAATTTATAAAAGTCAGACAGTGCCTGAGACAGGCATTTGGTCCGCGTTATTTTAAAAATAAGATCGACAAGAAATAAAGGGGGAAAAATTTTGAAGATTACTGTGAGCTATCGCCCCACTGCGCAGGATTGGGCAGATTATAGAGCTGGACTCTGCCTTACAGGTCAGGGAGCGATTGTTTCATGGTTTCTCAAAAATTTTGTCCTTTACTGGGTAAAAAAATATGCAATGGAATGGTACGATCTTCATAAAGATCAGATATTTGCCTGTCGGATGACTTTTTCAGAAAAATCTATTTTGATTGAGACAGACCGTTATCGGGGAAATATTCCAAAAAATTTATTCAGCTTTTTCTGGGCAAATGATAAAGTCTTGATTTTATTTACCGGGCGACAAGAGTCTCGGTTCGTCCCCCGCAGGGCTTTTACTGAGCAAGAGTGGAATCAGATCGAAAAAGTTTATTTAGAGAGTGAATAATAGGAGGGTATCCGTTGATGGATGATTTAGAGCAGCAGAAACAAAATATTATACCGGTTGATCTGGAAAAGGAAATTCGAAAGTCTTTTTTGGATTATTCTATGTCGGTAATCGTCAGCCGTGCCCTGCCAGATGTGCGGGATGGATTGAAGCCGGTTCATCGTCGAATTCTCTATACAATGTATGAAGCAGGATTAACACCGGATAAAGCCTATAAAAAATGTGCGGCAACAGTCGGTGACGTTTTGGGAAAATATCATCCTCATGGCGACGCTTCCGTCTATGATGCTTTGGTGCGTCTGGCACAGGACTTTTCTATGCGTTATATGTTGGTGGATGGACACGGAAACTTCGGTTCTGTTGATGGAGATCCACCGGCTGCCTATCGTTATACGGAAGCTAGAATGAGCAAAGTTGCAGTAGAAATGCTGCAGGATATTGATAAAGATACCGTTGATTTTCGTCCGAACTATGATGATAGCCGAAAAGAACCAACAGTTTTGCCCAGCCATTTTCCAAATCTTCTGGTCAACGGTTCGACCGGAATTGCTGTTGGTATGGCGACCAACATTCCGCCTCATAACATGGGAGAAGTGATCGACGGCATGTGTGCGTTGATCGATGATCCTGAAATTGAGCTGGAAGGCCTGATGCAGTATATTAAGGGACCCGATTTTCCAACTGCCGGTATTATTATGGGCAGATCTGGAATTCGTGCAGCTTATGCAACTGGCCGCGGCAGAATTATGGTTCGTGCAAGAGCGGAAATTTTAGAAGAAAAAAACAACAGATTTTCGATTGTTGTAACAGAGCTTCCCTATCAGGTCAATAAAGCAAGACTCATTGAATCCATTGCAGATCTGGTCAAAGATAAAAGAATCGAAGGAATCTCCAATGTAGAGGATCATTCTGACCGCAACGGCATGCATATGACGATCACGGTTAAAAGAGATGCTTCTCCGCAAATTGTTTTGAACCAGCTTTATTCCTTTACCCAAATGCAGACAACATTTGGAGTTAATATGTTGGCAATCGTCAACGGAGAACCGAAATGTCTGACTTTAAAAGAGCTTCTGGAAGAATATATTAAGTTCCAGAAAGAAGTCGTTGTTCGCAGAACCAAATATGAGCTTGAAAAAGCGATGGCAAGAGCTCATATTTTGGAAGGTCTCAAAATTGCGGTTGATAATATTGACGAGATCATCTCCATTATTCGTTCCAGCAAAGACCGTTCTACCGCCCGCGCAAGAATGACCGAACGATTTGGCTTGGATGATATTCAAACACAGGCGATTGTGCAGATGCCTTTGGGTGCATTGACCGGTTTGGAACGGCAAAAACTGGAAGAAGAACTTTCTGCGATTGAAGTAAAGGTCAAAGATCTGAATGATATTTTAGCGCACGATGAACGTGTCAGCTCAATCGTAAAAGAAGAAGCACTCAAAATTAAACAAAAGTATGCCGATGAACGCAAAACGGAAATTGTGGCGGTTTCTGGAGAAGTGGATATTGAAGACCTGATTCCGAAGGAAGAATGCGTTTTGACCATGACTCAGTTTGGGTATGTAAAACGTCTTGCTACGGATACCTATCATATCCAAAATCGCGGCGGTCGTGGAATCAGTGGCATGACCCGTCGGGAAGAGGACGTTGCTACCGAAATGTTTGTCTGCGGCAGTCACGACTATGTGTTGTTCTTTACAAATTTCGGCAAAGTCTATCGACTAAAATGCTATGAGATTCCGGAAGGCAGCCGTACAGGAAAAGGCGTTAATATTGCAAATTTGCTGCCGATTACACAGGACGAACGTGTTACCTCAATGATTCGAGTACCATCGTTCGATTTTGGCAAATATCTTTGCATGGTGACAAAAAACGGAATCATTAAAAGGACAGAGCTTTCTGCTTTTGATACCGCAAGAAAAGGCGGCTTAATTGCATTGACTCTTGAGGATGGCGATGAACTTTCATGGGTGCGCTCAACGGATGGAGACAGTGATCTTTTGGTCGGAACGTACCTTGGTATGGCGATTCGATTTAATGAAAATGATGTGCGTCCGATGGGGAGAACTGCCCGCGGGGTCAAGGCAATCAATCTGAAAGAGAGCGACTATGTAATTGGAATGAGTACGCTTAGGGAAGATGCTTATATCCTTACAGTGAGCGAGACCGGATTCGGACGGCTTTCTCCTATCGACGATTATCGAATTCAGACAAGAGGCGGAAAAGGGCTTACCAACTATCATATTAATGATTACGGTTGTGTTGCCGCAATTAAAACAGTCGATCTGCATGATGATATTATTTTGATTGCTTCTGATGGAATTATTATTCGAATTCCAGCGGAGAGTATTCGAATTTGTGCAAGACCTAGTAAAGGAGTCCGTTTGATGCGTTTGATCAACGAAAGCAAAGTCGTTACAATCGCAAGAACTGCTCATGAAGAGGATGAAGAAATCGACGAATTACCCCAAGATGACGCTGATTCTCCAGAAGAGAACTCCGAGAAGGAAGAATAAAATGAAATTGAAAGAAAGACTTTTTGTACTTTTCTTAGGCTGCGTTTTGTGTGTATCCCTTTCGGGCTGCGGGGAGGCCGTAAAAACGATCTCTTCCGATGCCGCTCAAACGACATCGTCGACACAGAGTACAGTTTCAACTGTTTTAAGTGAAGGCGAAACCGTAAGAAGCAATGCTTCTTCTGAAGCACTTAGTCCGTTTGAGCAGAAGTTTTCGCAAAATCCAATCGATGCGGATTATCAAGCTGACAGCAAAAAAGCATTGAGTATGGTGGATATGGTCGCACTGGCAGACCGCTATTCGGAAATTTGGCTCAATGAAGAAACCGCTGCCTATGATTCTCTGCTCGAAAAATCTTCCCCAAACGATAAAGAAGCTGTTAAGAAAGGACAGGAAGACTGGGTCAATCAAAAGAGTCAGGATCTTTCTCAGATTCAAATGCAGACTTCTAGTATGGGAAATATGGCTAATCTGGAATATTCCAGCCGTACACTTTCGTATTATAAAAATAAAACGAAAGCACTCTATGAAAAAATTTATCAGATAGATCCAAACTTTTCCTATCATTATGCTGGAAAAGGAGCGGCCGTGGGATGAAATTGAAGGAAACTACCAAAGAAGAGAAAATTCTTTACGAAGGGCACATTCTGAAAATGCACGTTGATACCGTTGTTTTAGAGAACGGTAGGACAGTAAAGCGAGAATGTGTGGATCACCCTGGCGGAGTTAGTGTTGCTGCGCTGACCCCAAAAAATGAAATGCTGTTTGTAAGACAGTTTCGCTATCCATATCGACAAGTGGTTTTAGAAGCACCTGCTGGAAAATTGGAGCCGGGAGAAGATCCTTTCGAGGCGGTCAAGCGTGAGCTTCGGGAAGAGACCGGTTCTGAAGGAAAACAATATCTTGAATTGGGAGAGATTTTTCCCTCTCCCGGGTATACAAATGAAAGGCTTCATCTTTATGCCTGTCGGATTGATTCCACTGGAAAGCAGGATCTGGATGAAGATGAATTTTTGGAGGTAGAACGGATTCCGCTGGGAAAAGCAGAAAAAATGGTGGAACAAGGGAAAATCCCAGATGCAAAAACACAGATTCTGATATTGAGAGTGCTTACACTTTTGAAAGATAAAAAAATTTAGAGAGAATATCGGGATAAAACACTGGGAGGCTCTAAAATATGGAACGGCAGGAAATCATTCAGCAACTCAAAAATGCGGAAAAATATTTTTCTTCCCATGAAGAGATTTTTTCAAAAATGCGGAAAGAACAAGAAAGTCTTTCAATTTTGCAAGAGAAGAGACAATATATAAAAAATATTCCGAAAAAATATTTCTGGATGTTTTGTGTCTCTGTTTATTTGCTGTTGATTTTATTTTTGGCTCCATGGATTTCGACGGTTCTTAATGATGTTGAGCAAAACTTTACACCACTCAAATGCAATAATGTGTTTACATGGGGTGGAATTGGAATTCTTGGCATTTTTGTTTTAACAAAACTTATTTTTGCGTTGGTTGAACGACTGGTATTTAAAAAATCCCTGGTTGAATGGGAGAAAAAAATCGAGAATGAGCAAGAAAGAATAAAACCTTTAGAGAAAAAAATTCATCAAATTTTTGATTTCTATCAAACAGAGAGCAAAACAACTTGTCCCGTTCCAGAGTCGGATTGTGATCCGGCTATTGTTCGGCAGATCATTTCAATGTTTGAACTTGATCATGTAGATTCCGTGAAAGATGCTCTCGATGAAATTCACCGAAAAGAAAAATTGGAACTAAAAGAACAGGTAGAAAAAATATTGTAAAAGTGATTCTTGATATCGAAAAAGCAGGGTTTATCTCTGCTTTTTTTCTTTTTATAAAATGATACTTGAAAAGTAGATTTTTGTCGAAAGATAGATTATAATAAATAAAAATCTATCAATCTTTTGAGAAAAGAGAAAACAAATGATCCGAATTGCAAGGGTTGAAGATGCGCCGAAATTTGCAGAAATTTATCGGCCATATGTGGAAAAAAGTGTGGTTTCTTTTGAAACAGAGGCACCGGATGCAGCGGAATTCTGTCGTCGAATGAAAGAGACCCAGAAAGATTATCCGTGGATTGTTTTAGAAGAAAACGGAAAGGTTTTAGGATATGCCTATGCGCATCGCTATCGGGAACGAAAAGCTTATGACTGGGCAGTCGAATCCAGTATTTATCTTGCGGATGAGGCAAAGCATCAAAAAGCAGGGGATAGGCTTTATAGCAGTTTAATGTGTATTCTCAAAGAGCAGGGAGTTCTTCTTGCGTATGCTTTTATTACGAGTCCAAATCCCGAAAGTGAGAATTTTCATTTGAAATTTGGTTTTCAAAGAGAATCCATGCAGAAAAAAATTGCTTACAAAGATGGCGCTTTTCGTGATTTAGCAGTGATGAGATATCAGATAGGGCCATTTCCAGAAGTTCCGCAGCCGTTGATTCCTTTTGAAGTTTTGAGACAAAATCCAACGTTTCGGTTAGAAGAGAATTTTTGATTTAGAAATATTAAAATAAGATAAAAGCGGGATAAAAAACAGGAGGCATTTTTTTATGGACGAGGAGAAAAAAAATTCAGAAGAACAGGCTCGAAAAGCAAAAGCGATGCCCGCTGAAAATGAAAATTCGGAGAAACAAGATGAAAACGAGTCTTGGAAAAAAGTTTTGCAGCAGGACGAAAAAGATTTTGAAGAAAAATATGATTTTAAACCGATAGAAAAGCCGGAAAAATGGGAAAATGAATCTTCAGAATTCAATTATCAAAATAAAGCGGAACAAGTGATCCATCATAGAAAAAAATCAGCTGCAAAAGAAAAATACCGCAGAAAAATTTTAAAAAGAAGAGTTTTAATTGTTGTAATATGCGTTTTAATTTTACTGCTTCTCATTCTGCTTTTTACAAAAGCGTGCCATCAAGGCAATGCATCCCCTCAAAAAGCGGATGTAGTATCTTCGCAGTCGGTGGAACCTGTTTCGCAGCCTTCTGATTCGATGATAGATTCCGACAGCAGTAACATTTTTGACCATGCAGCCTTTTTAGGAAATTCTTTGCTGGAAGATCTCAATACATATGGATTGGTTGGAAACGGAGATTGCTTTTTTAAAAAAGGACTGAATGTTTCTACAGCGATGGATGAGACGATGGTAGGACATAATATTCCGGTTGTAGATGAACTTAATAACGGAAAAAATTATGACCGAATCTATCTGGTCTTTGGAGAGAATGAACTTGGTTGGTCCAGCCGCGATACCTTTATTTCAGAATATAAAACTTTGATCCAAAAGGTCAAAGAATACCAGCCAAATGCAAAAATCTATCTGACTTCCCTTTTTCCGGTGACGAAAGCAGTCAGTGATGATTCGGATGGACGGAATCTTACCAATTCCGCAGTAGACAGCGCCAATGAGGAGCTAAAAGAAATCGCAAAAGATACAGGATCCACCTTTACTGATGTTGCATCTGCCGTTAAAAATTCCGAAGGGGCTTTGCCGGACGATGCCAGCACGGATGGGATCCACCCCAATATGGAATATTGCCAGAAATGGGTAGATTATTTGGTGAACCTCGGGTAAAGAAGGGTTGAATTTGGATTCAACAGAAAATCTTATTTTGCGGGGAAGATTTGCGCCAACGCCGAGCGGAAGAATGCATTTGGGAAATCTTTTCTGCGCACTTTTAAGTTGGCTTTCCATTCGCTCTAAAAACGGAATTTGGGTGCTTCGGCAGGAAGATCTGGACCCGGAGCGGACCAGCCGAAACTTTGCGGAACAACTGGAAGAGGACCTTTTATGGTTGGGCCTTTCTTTTTCTGAAGGCGGAACAAAAGGCGGAAGATATGCGCCGTATTTTCAAAGCGAATGCGAAAATATCTATCGCAAAGTATTTTTAAAGCTCCAACAAAGTGCAAAAATTTATCCTTGCTTTTGTACGCGTTCACAGCTTCACGGTGCAAACGCTCCTCATCTTTCAGATAACCGTGTCGTTTATGATGGCCGCTGCAAAGCACTTTCACAGGAAGAAATTGATCAACAAATGAAAAAACATTCACCAGCTTATCGAATTGAAGTGCCGGATGAGGAATTTTCGTTTGAAGACGGCTGCCTTGGAGAATGCTGCGAAAATCCTGCCCGGGAGTTTGGCGATTTCGTCATACGGCGTTCTGACGGAGGCTTTGCTTATCAGCTTGCGGTGGTAGTGGATGACATTCGCATGAGAGTAACGGAAGTTGTGCGGGGACAAGACCTTCTTTCTTCCACTGCACCGCAGATCTATCTCTATCGGCTTTTAAAAGCACCTGTGCCGCGCTTTTATCACATCCAGGTGTTACTTTCCTCCGACGGAAAACGGCTCTCTAAGAGAGACCAAGACGTAAATCTCGAAACTTTGCGCAAAAAATATACCGCCCCAGAGATTCTGGGACGGCTTGCATATCTGGCAGGCCAGTTAAAAGAGCCGAAAGCAATCTCTGCAGAAGAATTGGCGGCACATTTTGACTGGAGTCGTGTTCCACAGAAAAATTTAAAAATTCCAGCGGGACTTTTCTAATTTTGGAAAAAGGAAGATAAAAATTCATGATGACGATTTTTAAATCCGGAAATCCGGAAGCTTTAAAACCTTATATCGGAGAAGAACTGCAGCAACGTATTCATTCAGCAAGACATATTTGTGCATTACTTCCGGATAATGCTTATTATCTTACCTTTTTCTGGCGGGATGTAAAAAATTCCAAAAAGGACGAAGAAAGACAGCATTTTTATTGCAGCCAAGAAAGATTGATCTATTTAGGGGAAAGTACCCGGTGTATTTCAATTTTAAAAGAGATGCCGCAGGAATGGGACCCTTTTTACCAGCTTTCAGAACTCTTTTTTCAGCTCACCGCCGATGACCTAGATACGCTTCAGCGTTTTGAAAATTCTATCAGTGAACTGGAAACAGGGCTTTTAGAAACACAAAAGCCGGTAGAAGGAGCGGTTTCCCGCATTATCGAAATGCGCAGGGAACTTTTGAAGATAAAAAGATATTATGAGCAGCTGCAAACCATCATTGACCGTCTGGCGGAAAATGAAAATGGGATTATCCCAAAAGAGAGCAGCCATCGTTTTGATGTTTTAAGCAAAAGAATAGAATCTCTCAAAAAGTTTGTACTCGATCTGCGTGAATTTTTGACCCAGACGAGAGAAGCATATCAGTCAAAAATTGATATCGAGCAAAACCAGATCATGAAAGTTTTCACTGTTCTCACGGCGGTGTTCCTTCCGCTGACATTGATTGTTGGCTGGTTCGGAATGAATGTGAAAATGCCGGAATACGGTTGGACCTATGGATACCCTTATGTGATTGTTCTGAGTATCGTGGTCTGTGGAATTTGCGGCTGGATTTTCAAGAAGAAAAAGTGGTTTTAAAAAATCAGATCCTGCGAATCAAAGACCACATTCCCATCATCAGTTCATGCGGAATGAATTTTGCAGTAATTCGGTGCAGAAAGCAGATCGGGCTGGGAGTAGAGACCGCAAAACCAAGCTTTGCATCCTGAAATGCCCATTTGACAACGGTCTTTTCCCTGGAAGCCAGCGGAAAACTGTGAATATAAGAGCTGTTCTGCGTCCTTTTTGCAGTGCAGATAAATTCGGTATCCTTTACCCAATAAGGGCAGATGGCCGTCACAGAGATTTTGCGGGAAAAAAGCTCAACGCGCAGAGCACGGCTGTAACGGTATAAAAAGGCTTTGCTGGCAGCATACACGTTGAGATAAGGAAATGGCTGAAACGCTGCAGTGGAACAAATCTCAAGAATATGGCTGCCTTTTTTCATAAACGGAAGAACGCTCTGTGTCATCGAGACAGCAGCACGGCAATTAAGATCGATCATAGTTTCACAGTCTTCGAGAGAAATCTCACGATAGCTTCCGATTTTTCCCATGCCGGCGGCGTTAATCAAAAATTTCACCTCGGGATTTTCCTTTTTCAGAAGGGCAGTGACTTTTTGGACAGATTCCTTCTGCGTTAGATCAAGAGGCAAAATTCGCAGGGGAGTGCTGCAGCCGATCTGCAGTTCCTGCAAAAGATTTTCCCGCCGGGCAATTACCCAGATTTCGTTTAAACATTCTTTTCTGTCTAAGATTTTTACAAATTCTTTTCCGAGCCCGCTGGAGGCTCCTGTAACGATTGCGATTTTCAAAGAACCCCACCCCTTTTTAACGATAATCGAATTATAGCACAAACAA